>NZ_JBSVWS010000096.1:0-23066 GCF_054071155.1 Pseudomonas sp. SDO5532_S415
CATCAATGTTGACTGACATACCGCTTTCGCGAGCAGGCTCGCTCCCACAGGGGGATATGCGGTGCTCTTGAAATTGGGGGCGGATAAATCCACCCCCTCATTGCCTTAAGCGTAGCTTTCGATCGACGGGCAGGCGCAGACCAGGTTGCGATCGCCGAACACGTTGTCGACGCGACCGACCGGCGGCCAGTATTTGCCTTCGATCAGCGAAGCGACCGGGTACACCGCTTGCTCGCGGCTGTACGGATGCGACCACTCGCCGACCAGCTCCGCCGCGGTGTGCGGGGCGTTTTTCAGCGGGTTGTCGTCCTTGTCCAGCGTGCCATTTTCCACCGCGCGGATTTCCTCGCGGATGCGGATCATGGCGTCGCAGAAACGGTCCAGTTCTTCCTTGGATTCGCTTTCGGTCGGCTCGATCATCAGCGTGCCGGCCACCGGGAACGACATGGTTGGAGCGTGGAAGCCGAAGTCGATCAGGCGCTTGGCCACGTCATCGACGCTGATGCCGCTGCTGTCTTTCAGCGGACGCAGGTCGAGGATGCACTCGTGCGCCACCAGGCCGTTGCTGCCGGTGTAGAGCACTGGGTAATGCTCTTCGAGGCGACGGGAGATGTAGTTGGCGTTGAGAATGGCCAGCTGCGAAGCGCGCTTGAGACCCGCGCCGCCCATCATGCGGATGTACATCCAGGTGATCGGCAGAATGCTCGCGCTACCGAATGGCGCGGCGCATACCGCGCCTTCCTTGCGTGCCATTTGCGCGTGGCCCGGCAGGAACGGCGTCAGGTGCGATTTCACACCAATCGGGCCAACGCCCGGGCCGCCACCGCCGTGAGGGATGCAGAAGGTCTTGTGCAGGTTCAGGTGCGACACGTCGCCGCCGAACTTGCCCGGGGCGCAGAGGCCGACCATGGCGTTCATGTTGGCGCCGTCGATGTACACCTGGCCGCCGTTGTCGTGAATGATGCCGCAGATTTCGCGGATGCCTTCTTCGAACACGCCGTGGGTCGACGGGTAGGTGATCATCAGCGCGGCGAGGTGTTCGCGGTGCTCGATGGCCTTGGCGCGCAGGTCTTCGATATCGACGTTGCCACGGGCATCGCACGCGGTGACGACCACGCGCATGCCGGCCATCTGGGCGGTGGCCGGGTTGGTGCCGTGGGCCGAGGACGGGATCAGGCAGATGTCGCGGCGGTCTTCGCCACGGCTCTGGTGATAGGCGCGGATCGCCAACAGACCGGCGTACTCACCTTGCGAGCCGGCGTTCGGTTGCAGCGAGATCGAGTCGTAACCGGTAGCAGCACAGAGCATCGCTTCCAGTTCGTCAGTCAGTTGCTGGTAGCCGGCGCTCTGCTCGGCAGGGGCGAACGGGTGCAGGGCGCCGAACTCGGCCCAGGTCACCGGGATCATTTCGCTGGCGGCGTTGAGTTTCATGGTGCACGAACCCAGCGGGATCATGGTGCGATCCAGCGCCAGGTCCTTGTCCGCCAGTTTGCGCAGGTAGCGCATCAGCTCGGTTTCCGAGTGATAACGGTTGAACACCGGGTGGCTGAGGATCGGCGACTGGCGCACCAGTGCGGCCGGGAGCGTGCTTTGTACCGAGGCGGCGAGGGCGGCGAAGTCCGGCAGGGATTTGCCTTCGGCCAGCAGCGCCCACAGGGTTTCAACGTCGGCCTGGGTGCTGGTTTCGTCGAGGGACAGGCCCAGACGCTCGGCATCCACCACGCGCAGGTTGATCTGCCGGGCGCGAGCCTTGTCGTGCAACGCAGCCGTTTGCGCGCCGGTTTTAATGGTCAGCGTGTCGAAGAAGTTTTCCTGCTCGACGCTCAGACCCAGTGCGCTCAAGCCCTTGGCCAGAATCGCGGTGAGGTGATGCACGCGGTTGGCGATCTGCGTCAGGCCTTTCGGACCGTGGTACACGGCGTACATGCTGGCGATGTTGGCCAGCAGCACTTGAGCGGTGCAGATGTTGCTGGTGGCCTTCTCGCGGCGGATGTGCTGTTCGCGGGTTTGCATCGCCAGGCGCAGCGCCGGCTTGCCAAAACGGTCCACGGACACACCGACCAGGCGGCCCGGCATGTCGCGCTTGAACGCATCCTTGGTGGAGAAGTAAGCCGCGTGCGGGCCACCAAAGCCCAGCGGCACGCCGAAGCGTTGCGCGCTACCGATGGCCACGTCGGCGCCGAACTCGCCCGGTGGGGTCAGCACGGTCAGGGCCAGCAAGTCAGCAGCCACCGCCACCAGGGCATTGGCGGCGTGGAAGCGTTCGGTCAGTTCGCGGTAGTCGAAGACGTCACCGTTGCTTGCCGGGTATTGCAGCAGGGCGCCGAAGAATGCGCTGACGTCAGTCAGTTCACGCTCATCGCCGACCACGACGTCGATACCCAGAGGCTCGGCACGGGTGCGCAATACGTCGAGGGTTTGCGGGTGGCAATGCACGGAGGCGAAGAACGCGTGGCTGCCCTTGTTCTTGCTCAGGCGTTTGCAGAAGGTCATGGCTTCGGCAGCGGCGGTGGCTTCGTCGAGCAGGGACGCGTTGGCGATCGGCAGGCCGGTGAGGTCGCTGATCAGAGTCTGGAAGTTCAGCAGCGCTTCAAGACGGCCTTGGGAAATTTCCGGCTGGTAAGGGGTGTAGGCCGTGTACCAGGCCGGGTTTTCCAGCAGGTTGCGCAGGATCGGCGACGGTGTGTGGGTGCCGTAGTAGCCCTGACCGATGAAGGTCTTGAACAGCTGGTTCTTGCTGGCGATGGACTTGATCAACGCCAGGGCGTCGGCTTCGCTCAGGCCGTCTTCGAGGCCGAGGACGCTGGTGCCCTTGATGCTGTCCGGGATGACGCTGGCGCTCAGGGCTTCCAGGGAGTCGAAACCCAGGCTGTTGAGCATCGCCTGCTCGTCGCCGGCGCGCGGGCCGATGTGACGGGCGATGAATTCGTTGGCGGTACTGATGTTTACAACGGCAGGATTCACTTGAGTCATGTCAACGTTCCTCAGGCTTCGGCTTGGGCTTTGATCAGGCGGTCGTAGGCGTCCTGATCCAGCAGTTTGGCGACAGCCGAGTCGTCAGCCGGTTTGAAACGGAAGAACCAGCCTTCACCCAGCGGGTCTTCGTTGACCAGTTCCGGGCTGCTGTCCAGCGCCGGGTTCACTTCCACGACTTCTCCGTCCAGGGGCATGTACACGCCGCTGGCCGCTTTTACCGATTCCACGGTGGCTGCTTCAGCGCCTTTTTCGTAGGACTGCAGCTCAGGCAGTTGTACGAAAACCACGTCGCCCAGCGCGTTCTGTGCGAACGCGGTGATACCGACTGTGACAGTGCCGTCAGCTTCGGTGCGCAGCCATTCGTGATCTTCAGTAAAACGCAATTCGCTCATGGAAAACTCCTAAGGGGCCAGACTCGTCTGGTGGACGCGATTGAATGCTGGGGCAATTGCCCTGATTTATGAGTGGTAATTAAGCAAAAACGCGGCCAATCTTTTTTTATTGTTTTAAATCAATAGCTTAGGTGATTATTTGAGCGATGATCATTTGCTGCCTGTAGCGAAATCGCTACAGGCATGGCTCAAGAAAAAAGCTGAAGTGGATCAAAGCCTTGCAGGGCAGTGGTTGGAGAGGGGTGTAGCGATATCGTTCCGCTGTAGCGCTTTCAGTACAGGTGGAGGTCGTTTTTAGAGTGAAATTTACGGGTCAAACTCAAAACCTGTGGGAGCCAGCTTGCTGGCGATAGGGCCATCACATTCAACATCTTTATTGTCTGTGAGACTGCTATCGCCAGCAGGCTGGCTCCCACAGTAGATTTTTGTTGGCTGGGAGAGGTGTTTCAACTGTAAGGATTACGGCTTGTTGGGAATGCCGTACTTGCGCAACCGATGGGCGATCGCGGTGTGGGAGGTTTGCAGGCGGCTGGCCAGTTGGCGGGTCGAGGGGTAGCTGACGTAGAGTTTTTCCAGCAGGGTTTTCTCGAACTCGTCCATCGCCTGTTCCAGGCTGTCGACGTCGTGGTCGCTCTGGCGCGCTACCGAGGTGCCGGCAATGTCGAGGTCGCCGATGTCCACCAGGCTGCTTTCGCAAATGGCCGCGGCGCGGAAAATCACGTTTTGCAGCTGACGCACGTTGCCCGGCCAGCGGTTACCCAGCAGGGCCGGATAAGTGCCCGGCGCCAGGCGACAGACCGGACGCTGGATCTGCGCGCAGGCCTGCTGCATGAAGTAACGAGCCAGCAGCAGAATGTCCTGGCCGCGCTCGCGCAGCGGTGGGACTTCGACGTTGAGGACATTGAGGCGGTAAAACAGGTCTTCGCGGAACTGC
This sequence comes from Pseudomonas sp. SDO5532_S415, assembly GCF_054071155.1. NCBI lineage: Bacteria > Pseudomonadati > Pseudomonadota > Gammaproteobacteria > Pseudomonadales > Pseudomonadaceae > Pseudomonas > Pseudomonas sp. SDO5532_S415. The sequence goes on from NZ_JBSVWS010000096.1 coordinate 4,303, forward strand.
CCTTCGCTAACCATTTTTTCCAGGTTGCGGTGAGTCGCGCTGAGAATGCGTACGTTGACCTTCACTTCGCGATCGCCGCCCACTCGCCGGAAACTGCCATCGTTGAGGAAGCGCAACAACTTCGCCTGCAAGTACGGTGACATTTCGCCGATTTCATCGAGGAATACCGTGCCCTGGTTGGCCAGCTCCATCAGTCCAGGCTTACCGCCGCGTTGTGCGCCGGTGAAGGCGCCGGGGGCGTAGCCGAACAGTTCGCTTTCGGCGAGGTTCTCCGGCAATGCTGCACAGTTCAACGCCAGAAACGGTGAGTTGTGCCGCGCACTGATGGCGTGACAGGCCCGGGCCACCAGTTCCTTGCCGGTGCCGGTTTCACCCTGGATCAACAGCGGTGCATCAAGGGCCGCCACCCGTTGCGCGCGAACCTTGAGGGTGCGGATCACCGGCGATTCGCCCAGCAGCGCGTCAAAACCTTCGGCGTGATCATGGTGCAACGCCGACAGACGTTCGCCGATGCGGTTCGGTTGATAGAGGGTCAGCAAGGCGCCGGCGTCGGTGATCGGGGTGGCGTCGAGCAACAACGTCTGGCCGTTGACGGTGATTTCCCGCAGTGGCAGGCGAAAGCCGTGTTCGAGCAGGGCGTCGAGCAGCGCCGGGTCGGCGAACAGATCGGCAACGCTTTCACCGGCCGGTTCGCGGCCATACAGGGCAATCAGCGCGGGATTGCCCAGCAGCACCTTGCCGGCACTGTCTAAAGCCAGCACCGGATCGGTCATGGCCGCGAGCAGTGCATCGAGCTGCAAGTGCCGGCGCTGACCCGGCAAGATATCGACCACCGTCATCGCCTGTACACCACGCACGCTGAGCAACGCATCACGCAGTTCTTCGAGGACGTCCGGGCTCAGGGTTGGCGCATCGATATAGACGTTGGGCGGAATCATTTCCACCGCATCCAGGTTGAGATTGCGGCCACCGAGCAAGGCCAGGACTTCCTGGGTAATACCGACGCGGTCGATGAAGCTGACGTGGATACGCATGGGGCGGTTTCAGGTTCTGGAGTGCGGAGGGTGGCAAGTATGCCTTGGGGCGGGCAATTGGTGAAATCCCGTGGGAGCGAGCAGGCTCGCTCCCACAAAGGATAATCTGGTCACATTGATCAATTTGAGGGACCGGCATGAAGTTGTTGCTTGCGTTTCAACCACCCTACGACTGGCCGGCGATGCTCGGCTTCTTGTCGGCGCGGGCGATTGCCGGAATGGAAGAGGTGATCGACGGCGTTTACTCGCGCAGCATCGGCTTGAAGGGTGTTCATGGCGGCCTGTCGATCAAACAGGCGACAGCGGACTCACTGGAGCTGGCCCTCGATTTTCCCGACCCGACAGCCGTGCCCGAGATCGTTGCGCGAGTGCGGCGGATGTTTGATATGGATGCCGATCTGACCAGGATCCATCGACACCTGACGGTTGATCCGCTGCTGGCGCGATTGATTGCCGAGCGCCCGGGGCTGCGCGTGCCGGGGACGTGGGACGGGCTGGAACTGGCGATTCGCGCGGTGTTGGGACAGCAGATTACGGTAGGGGCGGCAATCAAGCTCGCCGGGAAACTGGTGGCGCAATATGGCATGCCACTGACCTCGCCGCGAGGTGGCGTCAGCCATGTGTTTCCCGAGGCGGCGGTGTTGGCGGCGGCGGACCTGGCGACACTGGGCATGCCGAAAAGCCGTGGCCGCACGTTGTCGGGCGTGGCTCAGGCGTTGCTGGATGATCCGCTGTTGTTCGAACCCGGTCGGGAGGGCGGCGTGGCGCGGTTGCTGGCGTTGTATGGGATTGGTGACTGGACGGCGCAGTACATTGCTTTGCGGCAGTTGCGCGAGATGGATGGGTTTCCGACGGGGGATGTGGGGTTGATCAATGCCTTGGCGGCGCTTGAGGGGGAGGCGGTGACGGCGCGGCAGCTATTGATGCGGGCTGAGGGGTGGAGACCGTTTCGGGGGTATGCGGCGCAGTTGCTTTGGACTTCGTTGAGTCGTTCTGACTGAATTGATCCGGCTTTTGTGTTGGCTGTTCTGGCGCCTTCGCGAGCAGGCTCGCTCCCACAGTTGACCGAGTTCCTCAGCGAGACCGGGAGCCAATGTGGGAGCGAGCCTGCTCGCGAAAGCAATCGGACCGTCACCACCACTGCGCGCGATGGGAACCCAATTCAGAGGCTGCAATCGACCATTGCAATGGCGTACCGGTGATCTTCAGTGGCACACGCAATCGGTGCGCCGGCCCCCAGGGAGTCTGTTCCACCAGCATGCCCTGATCGCTTTCTTCCTCCGCCTGTAGCGGCTGCGCGATACCGGGTCCAGTCTCGATCAACAACTTCGCCGTTCGCGCCAACGACAACCGCGCCGACCCACCGCGCCCACTGCGCAAGCGCTCGGCCAACAATGTGATCACACTGGCCGCCATCAGATACCCGGTGGCGTGATCGAGGGCTTGCAACGGCAGGGGCGTCGGTTTATCCGCCTGCTTCCAGTGCATGCCGGCTTCGGCGATGCCGCTGCTCATCTGCACCAGGCTGTCGAAGCCGCGACGGTTCAGCCACGGGCCGCTCCAGCCGTAGGCATTGAGGCTTGCGTCGATCAGGCCGGGAGCCAGTTTCTGCCGCTCAGTTGCACCGTAACCCAGGCGCTCCAGGGCATCGGCGCGGTAGCCGTGCAGCACGATATCGGCGTCCTTGAGCAGGCTTTCGAATACGCGGCGATCGGCGTTGTCATGCAAGTCCAGGCGTGCGCAGCGCTTGCCCAAGGTCATTTCCGGCACCACGCCCGGTTCGTTCCAGGTCGGTGGGTCGATGCGCAAGACGTCGGCGCCAAGGCCCGCAAGAAAGCGGCTGGCGACGGGACCGGCGAGCACGCGGGTCAGATCCAGCACCTTGATCCCGGCCAGCGGTTGCGCCACCGAACCCTGCCACGGTGTGCCGTTGGGGCTGCGGTGATGATCGAACTGAATCAGCGCTTCGGCGTTCACGGCCTGACCTTGTGGGTGGGCCTGCCACTGTGCCCAGCTGCGCATTTCGGCGGCACAGCCTCCGGCGTCGACCACGGCCTGCTCCAGATCGCGCTTGGCCCATTGCGCCACCTTGCTCGCCATCGCCGCACGGTCGGCACAGGCGCCAAGCACCGATTCGGCCGCGGCGCGGTGATGAGGGGCATTGGTGTGCAGGCGAATCCAGCCGTCTTTGGCGGCATAGTCACCGGCGACCGGGTCCCACAACGGCGGGACGCTCCAGCCCACAGGCCGGATCGAACTGGAGAACCAGAACGAGGCCAGGCGCCGATCGACTTCAAGATCGGGCAAGCGTCCGGTTTGTTGGTGCAGCAATTGGCTGATGGTTTGGCCCGCGGCGGCGATACTGGCGCAGGCCAGGTCGGTGACGGCAAACGCCGAGGGCAGGGCGCCCGTAGAGGTGAAAGGGATTGGCGTGTGCGGCAAGCCGAGTGCGGCTTGAATGGACGTGAGTAAATCAGTCATCGAAGGCCCTCCGGAGCGAGAGCCCGAGCATAGATCAAAAAGCCTGTGCAGCAGATGAAAACCTGTGGGAGCGAGCCTGCTCGCGAAAGCGGTCTGTCAGTCAACATTCATATTGACGATTAGTCCGTCTTCGCGAGCAGGCTCGCTCCCACAGGGGATTTGCGATGGGATCATTACACCCGGAACTGATCCATCAGTTTCATCTGGTGGGTGGTCAGGTTGTTGAGCTGGCTGCTGATCTGCGCCGATTCGGTGGCTTGTCCGGTCAGGGTTTCAGTGACGGTGCGGATCGCCGAGACGTTGCGGTTGACCTCTTCGGCCACCGCGCTCTGTTGTTCGGCGGCGCTGGCGATTTGCAGGTTCATGTCGCTGATCACGGTGACCGCGTCGCTGATCTTGCTCAAGGCCTGGACCGCTTGCTGGATCTGCCCGGCGTTGCTGTGGGCCTGGGTCTGGCTCGAATGCATGGTGGCGACCACGCCGCGGGTGCCGCTCTGGATGCGTTCGATCACCAGGCGAATTTCTTCCACCGAATCCTGGGTACGTTTGGCCAGGTTGCGCACTTCGTCGGCCACTACCGCGAACCCGCGACCGCTTTCACCGGCACGGGCGGCCTCGATTGCCGCGTTGAGTGCCAGCAGGTTGGTTTGTTCGGCGATGCTGCGGATCACTTCCAGCACCGAGCCGATTTGCTCACTGTTGACTGCCAACGCTTCAACTTCAGTCACGGCCTTGCTGACTTCGTCGGCCAATTGGTTGATGTCGCGGGTACTGCGCTCGATGATCTGCATGCCATCGCGGGCCGACTGGTCGGCGCCCTTGGCGGCACTGGCCGCGTTCGACGCACTGTTGGCGACGTCGTGGGCGGTGGCGCTCATTTCGTTGGACGCGGTGGCGACCTGGTCGATTTCGCGGAACTGCACCTGCATGCCTTCGCTGGTCTGGCGGGCGATTTCCGAAGACTGGTCGGCGGTGCCTCGAGCATCGGTGATGCTTTGTTTGATCTGCGCGATGGTCGGTTGCAGTTTGTCGAGGAAACGGTTGAACCAGCTGACCAGTTCGCCCAGTTCATCCTTCTTGCTGTAGTGCAGGCGTTGGGTCAGGTCGCCGTCGCCGCTGGCAATCGCCTTGAGCATCTCGGCCACGCTGTTGATAGGCCGGGTGACGCCCGAGGCGGTGAGCCAGATCAGCAGCAAACCGATCAGGCCGGCAATGATTGCAACACCTACCGCCTTGATCGTGCCGCTTTGCTGGGCGTCGTCGAGCACCGCTTGCAGTTTCACCGAATCGGCCAACAGCACTTGCTTGGGCAGGTCGATCACCACGCCCCAGGCCTTGGAGTCGGCGATCGGGCTGACCGGGTAGACTGCACGGATCAGGTCACCCTGTTCAAGAATCTTCGGGGTGCCGGCGCCGAGCAATTGCAGGACATCCTTGCCGTCCGCGCCCAGGGTGTCGCCGATGCTTTTACCGACTTTGCCGGCGTCGACGCTGTAGGCGGCGAGCACACCGCTGCCGGAGACGATCAGCATATGACCGGCGCTGTTGAACAGGTCGCGCTGGGAGTCGACGGCCGCCGCTTGCAGGGCATCAAGGGCGATGTCGACACCGACCACGCCGATGGCCTTGCCATCCACCAGCAGCGGTACGGAAATGGTGGTCATCAGCATTTCCTTGCCGGCGACGGTGTCGGCATACGGGTCGAGCAGGCAGGTGCGTTTACTGTCGCGTGGGCAGGTGTACCAGACGTTGTACGGCGTGCCGCTGAGGTTAAGGTCGGTCTTGGTCATGTCGTCTTCGACCATGATCGTGTTCAACCCGTTGCCGCCGGCACGGCTCCAGTACGTGGCAAAGCGTCCGGCTTCGTTGGATTGGCGAGCCGCGTCATTGGCGAATTCACTGTCCTTGCCGTCCAGGCCATTGGGTTCGAAAGCCAGCCAGATCCCCAGCACCTTGCTGTTGCGCTCAAAGGCGGTTTTCAGGCTCTGGTTCAGCTCCTCGCGCAAGGCCCCGGCCTCAAGCGAACGCTTGGCAGCCATGGCGCGCATGTCCTTGATCTGATCGGCCAGGGCGGTGACCACCAGCAGGCTTTCCCCGAAGGTCTTCTGCACCCGCACCGCCTGTTCGGCCGCCTTGGCCTGCAGCAGGTTTTGCACACTCTCGGTGAGCATCTTGCTGCTGGAGGCGCTGACCAGTTCATCGTTCTGATTGGTCTGGTAGAAATTCATGCCGACGATCAGCGTGACCACGCCGAGCAGGCACAGACCGGAGAGCAGGACAGTTTTCAGGCGGATGGACAGTGAGTCGAACATAGGGCGAACTCGCGAATGAATGAGTGTTGGCTGTGAGTCGGGTTGACTCGATACGCCAAATCCATTCAGCGCCATTCACTGCACATCGGCGTGGGGATGGCGTTGCATGAGAGAGGTCCCGACGAACGGTAGTGGTTGAACGTTTGCGCGGGAAAATGTGCTGAAAATCAATAAAAAAACAGAAAAAATCGCCAACTGAATCTAGAGGGCTGAGGGGGCGACCAGATTCCAAACGTGTGCCGGAAAGTGGATTAAAAACGGGGAAAAACGCGGTGAGATTCAGGACGGTTGCGGCAGTGATTCCGGTCGCGACCAGATCCACAGATTGCCCAGCCCCATTCCGGCGACGGCCAGGTAGACCGGCCAGCCATGATCGAGCATCACCAGCATCAGCGTGGCGCACAGCAACATGCTGACGGTGGCGCTGAGCTTGGCCCGGCGCGCAATGATTTTGCCGTTGCGCCAGTTACTGAGCAGGGGGCCGAACAGCCGATGGTTTTCCAGCCAGGCGCTCAAGCGTGGCGAACTGCGGGTGGCGGCCCAGGCGGCCAGCAGGATGAATTCGGTGGTTGGCAGGCCGGGAATGACGATGGCAATCAGGCCGATGCCCAGGCTGATGTAGGCCAGCAGGCCGAAGAGGAGGCGGGTGAGTTTGGAGGAGGCTGGCATGGGTTCGGGGGAGTGAGGTGGATCGGAATCTTGCAGACGTGCTCGGTCCATTGTGGGAGCGAGCCTGCTCGCGAAAGCGGTGTGCCAGTCGACATAAATGCTGAATGTGCTGGCCTCTTCGCGAGCAGGCTCGCTCCCACAGGGATAGTGTTTCTTCAGGCGAGTTCCGGGGTGTAAGCCTGCTCCAGCAGCACCGTGAAGCGGTTGAACGCATCGATGGCGCCTTTATCCAGCTCGGCTTCTTCCTGGGCGCTGAGTTCAAGCCCATCGAGAGTCTTGACGAAACGCTTCCAGCCTTCAGCACGGCCTCCGGCCGGTTCACCCAGGTGACGGGCACCAAAGGTTTCGCTCAAGCCAAGGCCCACGGCACGCTTGATCAGGAACGCCGCGCCCAGTTTCGAACCTTCGGAGACGAAGAGCCAGCCCAGCGCCTCAGCCTTGCTCGGGTTACTGACGGCACCGGCAATCGGTGCCGGCACGTCCGTTTCCAGGTCCGCCAGGTCAGCCTTGGCCGCTTCAGCACGGCAGCGATCAGGCAGGTCAGGGACGATGGCGGTCAGTTCGGCATCGTTGTACAGCGCTGCCAATTCCGACTGGAACAAGTACTGCGCCACGACGAAACGGGCGAAGTTGGCCTGGGTTTCGAACGGAGCGTGGGCTTTGACCAGGGCGTCGAGTTTGCTGTGGGGCTCGTGGGTGATCTGGTTCAGGCGTTGCGAGCGCAAAGCCGGGCGTTGAGCGGTGTCCTGGTTGGTCATGGGAAGTCCTTGAGAAAGAGAAGTGCTTGCTAACGAGACGAATGAGCAGGCGCATGACAGTAAAAATCCTCGCAGCGCGACGTTCATCAGTCGCGCTGCGTGGTGATGTGGTCAGATATCCCAGATCAGGTTGACCGCGAAATTGCGGCCCGGTTGAGTCAGGCGATCGAGGTTGGCCGGTTGCGTCACCGAGGCTTCGCCGACGTTGTCGTAGCCGCGCACGTCATCCCACAGCCAGTACTTTTTGTCGGTCAGGTTGTACACGCCACCGCTGACAGTCACGTCGTCGGTCACTTTGTAGTAGGCGCTCAGGTCCAGCACGCCGAAGCCCGGAGTCTTGAACTGACTGCTGACGCCGTCCGGCGACTTGAAGTTGCTGTCGTCGACGCGATCCTTTCTCTTGACCAGGGTCCAGCTGAGCAAGCCGCCATAGTTGTCCTGGTCGTAACCAAGGCCGAACACGCCGGTCAGCGGGTTGACGCTGTTGATCGGCTCGCCGTTGTCGTTGTTGCGACCGTAGGCGTAAGCCACCGATCCCTGGGTGTAGAGGCCTTGTGGCGCACCAAAGGCATCGAGGTTCAGGCGGCCCTTGATCTCTGCACCCTTGATGGTGGCATGTTTGATGTTGGCGCTCTGGAAAGTGGGTTCGTCATAGCCAGGGGTAACGGCGTCTTCGTTGATGAAGTCGCGGTACTTGTTGTAGAACACCGCCACGTCGAAGTAGCCCTGCTCGAAGTTGCCCCGCAGACCGGTCTCGTAGCTCTGGCTTTTCTCCGGATCCAGATCCGGGTTCGGTTCCACGCGGTAGCCGGCGGCGGTGTTATCGAAACGCCCGTAAAGTGCCTTCGCGGTCGGGGTGCGGAACCCTTCGGCGTATTGGCCGTACCAGGTGTAATGGTCGTTGAAGGCGTAGGTCAGGCCGAACTTGGGCGAGACTTTGTGCCAGGTCTTGTTGTCGTCGCTGACGGTGCCGCGACCATCGGCGGCCACGGTGTTGAGAAACGCCTGGGTGATGTGCGGCTTGAGCTCGGTGTAGTCGTAGCGCAGGCCCGGTAGAAAGGTCCAGTTGTTCCAGCTGATCTGATCCTGGGCGAACACGCTGTAGGTGTTGATGGTCGGGTCCGGGAAGTCGCTGGATTTCTTCAGTACGTCCGCCGTGCTGGTGGCACCGATGGCGGTGCATCCGCGACCGACCGCCAGGCAGGTACCGTTACCGCTGCGCGAGCCGGTGACTTTCTGCTGCTTGATGGTGGTGCCATAGGTCAGCACATGCTCGGTGTCGGCGATGCTGAAGGCTTTATCCAGTTGTGCATCGAACACCCACTGCTTTTCTTCGTAGATCGTGTCCCGGGTACGCAGGACCTGGCGGGTGATCGGGAAGTAGAACTCATCGGTGCTCTGATCGGTTTTGGCGATCTGGTGATTCAGGCTCCACTTGACGTTGTCCGCCAGCAGACTGTCGAGGACGAAGCGGTGCTCCAGGCCGAAACGCTCGCGGGTAATGGTGTCGTTACCGGTGCGCCACTGGTACATGCCGCCGGGCAGTACGCTGGCAGGAATGGTAGGAGCACCCGCGAAGAACGGGCCGCCGTAAGCGCTTTTCTGGTCGGTGTCCCGATCGTCCTTGTACTTCTCGTAAACCAGGCCCAGGCGCGAATCTTCGTTGTAGTTCCAGCCGATCTTGGCCAGCACGTTGGTGGCGCGCACGTCTTCCGGGTTGGCGGCGGTGCGCGTCAGGCCGGTGCCGTTGTTGCTGCCATAGGATTCGGTTTCATGACCGTCGCGCTGGCTGTAATGCAGCAGGCCGTCGAACTGATCGGCGCGACCGGCCACGGTGGCGGACTTGAGCCAGCTTTCGTCGGCGGAGCTGTAACCGGTCTTCAGGCGTGCACCGACGTCCTGGCCGGGTTTGATGATGTCGTCCGGGTCGAGGGTGAAGTAGCTGACCGCGCCGCCGATGGCATTGCTGCCGTACAGTACCGAAGCCGGGCCGCGGAGGATTTCGACGCGTTTGATGATTTCCGGGTCGACGTAGTTGCGCTGGGTCTTGGCGTAAGGGCCGTTGAAGAAGCCGTTGGGTATTTCAACGCCGTCGATCTGGGTCAGCACGCGGTTACCGTCGATACCACGGATGTTGTAGCCGCTGATTCCGCCCCGTGTACCGGCGCCACCCACGGAAACACCCGGCTCGTAGCGCACCAGATCCTTGATGGTATTGACGTTGTTGCGGTCCAGTTCTTCGCGAGTGTGGACTGTGACGGTGCTGGGCACGCTGTTCACATCCTGCTCGTTACGCGTGGCGCTGATGGTCACCTGTTGCAGATTCAGGGTGCCGGCGCTGGTGCGGCGTTCCAGCACGATGTTGTTATTGCCCAGTTTGCGATAGCTCAGGTTGGTCCCCACCAACAGGCGATCCAGGGCTCTTTCCGGCGCCAGCGACCCGCGTACACCCGGCGATGTCACCCCTTCAGCCAGTTCTGCCGGCAAGCCGACCTGCCAGCCTGTCACGGCGGTAAAGTCATTGAGTGCCGAGACCAGCGGCTGGGGCGCGATGGCGAACGCGTAGTCGCCCATGTTGCGGCTGGGCTGTTCGGCAGTGGCGGCCATGACCGGTGCAGTGCCGGCCATCAGGATGGCGGCGGTCAGCAGCGAGAGCATGCGCGAAGGTGAAGAGGACTGGCGGGTAAGGCGAGAGGACATCGATAGCGCTCCGTGTCGCACGAATCTTTATAGGTGCTGATTGGCATTCAGAGATGCGAATCAATTGCATTGGCTATAACGAGACGTACGACGTTCAGCTATCGAGTAAAAATAATTCTCATTTAGTTCAAGATCACTAAGGCAGGGAATTCCTTGAGCCGGGCCGAAGTGATGTGGGCCAGTGAGCGGACCACGTCCAGGGGCTGGTCGAGACGATAATTTCCGGTGACGGCAACATCGGCCAACTGCTCGTTGTTGTTGATGATCCAGCCCGGATAGTAGCGACGCAGCTCCGCCAGCACCTGGTTCAGCGGGCAGTTTTCGAACACCAGGCGACCCTGGACCCAGGCCAGGTCGGTGGCGGCATCCAGCTTGGCCGGCCGGTCGAAACCGTTGGGGCCGATGCGGATGCTTTCACCGGCCGTCAGGCGAACCCGTGCGTCGTCGCGGGTGGCGCGCAGATCGACATCGCCGCGCTGCACGCGAACCTGGGTCACGCCATCCAGATAACGCACGGCGAATGCCGTGTCGCGAACACTGGCGGTGACCGGGCCCGCGTCGATTTCCAGCGGTTGGCCGCGATGGGGTTGCACCTCGAAAAACGCTTCGCCCTGATACAGGCGCGCCACACGCTGCTGGTCGTTGATGGTGCTGGAAAATGCCGAGTTGGTGTTGAGCAGGACTTTCGAACCGTCCTCCAGTTGCAGGCGCTGGCGTTCACCGACCACCGTCAGGTGATCGGCCTGCAGGCGCAGCGGCAGATTGCTGAAACTGAACAGGCCGAGGATCAGCACGGCGGCGGTGGCCAAGGGTTTCCAGTGCGGGCGCAGGCGCGCCAGCAGGGTGACTTTGGCTGGCCGCGCCGCCAGGTTTTGCGCGCACTGCGTGACTTGCGGACCGTTCCAGATCGCCTGGGCCCTGGCGAACGCCTCTGCATGGGCCGGGTCGGCCGCCAGCCATTGGTGGAACTGGCGGGTCTGTTCTTCGCTCGGGCTGTCCAGCACGATGAGCCAGTCCAGGGCCTGGTCCATCGCGTCTGCAGTGGCCTGCGCCGGTGAGGGCGAAGGGGAGCGGTGGGTGTCCGTCACGGGGTTTCCTCAGGCTTTTGAAAAGCAGTTTCAAGCTTCAAGCTTCAAGCTGCAAGCTTGGTTAGGCCTTTGACTTGCCGTTTTTAACTTGCGGCTTGCAGCTTAAAGCTTGGAGCTGCGTCCTGCGACGCCCATACAGATCGTCATAATCAGTTTCAGCTCCTTTTGCACGGTGCTGAGCGACACGCCGAGTTTTTCGGCGATCTCCAGATAGCTGTGCCCGTGCAGGCGGCTGAGGATGAAAATCTGTTGCTGACGGGGGCTGAGTTGACTGAGGCGCACGTTCAGACGCTCGAGCAATTGTTCGGCATGGGCGGCGTCCTCGGCACTGCTGGCGGGGGCGGCGACACTTTCCACCACGTCCGGCGGCACGTCATCGACCATGGTGCGCGAGTGGATGCGTCGCGCACGCAAATGGTCCAGCGCCAGGTTGCGGGCGGTCTGGAAAACGAAGGGTTCCAGGTGATCAATGGTCCGCTCGCCGAGCGCGCGGGTCACGCGCAGGTAGGTCTCCTGCAAGAGGTCTTCAGCGGTGCTGTGATTGTTGACCATCCGCTCCAGCGTGCGCAGCAGGGAGACTCGCTGGGTGATGAAGACGTCGTTGAAGCGCGATTGACTCACGGGAAGACCTGATCCGTTTCGAGCGAATGATAATGCTTATCATCCGCTCGAATGGTCAAGTATTGATTTGTGAAGCTTTACGCACGGCCCTGCAAATACGTCGCGTAATCCGGAATCCGGTGCTCGTGCGCCTGATCCATCAACGGGCTGCTGAGCAGGTAGTCAGCGCTGCATTCGTTGCACGCCACCGGGATGTTCCAGACCGCCGCGACCCGCAACAGCGCCTTGATGTCCGGGTCGTGGGGTTGCGGTTCGAACGGGTCCCAGAAGAACACCAGCATGTCGACCCGTTGCTCGGCGATTCGCGCGCCGAGCTGTTGGTCGCCACCCAGTGGGCCACTGATCATGCTCTCCACCGGCAGGTCGAGGCGTTGTTGCAACAACAACCCCGTGGTGCCGGTGGCGACCAGTTCATGCTGCGCCAGCCGGTCTTTCTGCCGCTCGGCCCAGTCCAGCAAAAACACTTTGCAGTGGTCATGGGCGACCAGGGCGATGCGCTTGCGCGCGGCCATGGTTTTTTGCGTGAAAGTGATGCCGATCATGGGGGCTCCAGAAATGACACGAACCCTGTAGGAGCGAGCTCTGCTCGCGATGGTCGCTAACGATAACGCGGGGAACCTGATGCCCCGCGGAGTTCGACAGTTCATCGCGAGCAGAGCTCGCGCCTACAGGTGGGGGGGCTTATTCGGCGTTGCACAGCGCCAGGCAGTTATCGAGCATGCGGTTGGAGAAGCCCCATTCGTTGTCGTACCAGGCCAGCACCTTGAGCAGTTTGCCGCTGGATTTGGTGTGGTTGGCGTCGAAAATCGACGACAGCGAGTTTTGGTTGAAGTCGCTGGAGACCAGCGGCAGGGTGTTGTAGCCGAGGATTTTCGAGTGTTGGCTGGCTTCTTTCATGATCGCATTGACTTCATCGGCCGACGCTTCGCGCTTGAGCTGCACGGTGAGGTCGACCAGGGACACGTTGATCACCGGTACGCGCACCGCCATGCCGGTCAACTTGCCCGCCAGTTCCGGCAACACCAGGCCGACCGCTTCGGCGGCGCCGGTCTTGCTCGGGATCATGTTCTGGGTGGCCGAGCGCGCGCGGTACGGGTCGGTGTGATAAACGTCGGTCAGGTTCTGATCGTTGGTGTAGGCATGGATGGTGGTCATCAGACCGCTTTCGATGCCCAGTTCGCGGTGCAGCACCTGGGCCACCGGGGCCAGGCAGTTGGTGGTGCACGACGCATTGGAAATAATCTGGTGCGACTGGCGGAGGATGTCGTGGTTGACCCCGTACACCACAGTGGCGTCTGCGCCCTTGGCCGGCGCCGAGATGATCACTTTGCGTGCGCCGGCCGTAATATGCGCGGCGGCTTTGGCCCGGTCGGTGAACAGACCGGTGCATTCGAATACCACATCAATCTTTTCCGCGGCCCACGGCAGGTCGGCCGGATTGCGAATGGCGCTGACCGCGATACGGTCGCCGTTGACGGTCAGGCTTTCCTGATCGTGCTGGACATCGGCGTCGAACGTGCCGTGAACAGTGTCGTACTTGAGCAAGTGCGCATTGATTGCGCTGTCCCCCAGGTCGTTGATGGCGACGATCTGCAAATCCTGACGATAGCCTTGGGTATAGAGTGCGCGAAGGACGTTACGGCCAATTCGGCCAAAACCATTGATTGCGATTCGAAGAGTCATTTATCAGCGCCGCCGTCGTTTTGTTGTTGGAATTACAAGATTATTCGCAAAAAAATAGAAAACAAGCCTTTTTAATGGCAATATTTTGTTCAATCTACAACGAGTGACCTGAATCAACTGGTCCGAATGGTCAACAAAACCGCCTGTCATCCCATCGACACCGGTGTTTGATCAGCATAGACAATCAGGTCGCCACATCCGTTAGCCTGGAGTTCTACACATGCATCCCCGCGTCCTTGAGGTCACCGAACGGCTTATCGCCCGCAGTCGCGCCACGCGTGAGGCTTACCTTGCACTGATTCGCGGTGCGGCCAGCGACGGCCCGATGCGCGGCAAACTGCAATGCGCCAACTTCGCCCACGGCGTGGCCGGTTGCGGCAGCGACGACAAGAACAGCTTGCGGATGATGAACTCCGCCAACATCGCAATTGTTTCGTCATATAACGACATGCTCTCGGCGCATCAGCCATACGAGGTCTTTCCGGAGCTGATCAAAAAGGCCCTGCGCGAGATCGGCTCGGTCGGTCAGTTCGCCGGTGGCACCCCGGCCATGTGCGATGGCGTGACCCAGGGCGAACCGGGCATGGAACTGAGCCTGCCCAGCCGTGAGGTGATCGCGCTGTCCACCGCCGTGGCGTTGTCCCACAACATGTTCGATGGCGCGTTGATGCTCGGCATCTGCGACAAGATCGTCCCGGGCCTGATGATGGGCGCACTGCGGTTCGGTCATCTGCCGATGATCTTCGTGCCGGGCGGGCCGATGGTGTCGGGTATTTCCAACAAGCAGAAAGCCGACGTGCGCCAGCGCTATGCCGAGGGCAAGGCCAGCCGCGAAGAGCTGCTGGAGTCGGAAATGAACTCCTACCACAGCCCCGGCACCTGCACCTTCTACGGCACCGCCAACACCAACCAGTTGCTGATGGAAGTCATGGGCCTGCATTTGCCGGGTGCTTCCTTCGTCAACCCGAACACGCCATTGCGCGACGCCCTGACCCGCGAAGCGGCGCATCAGGTGACGCGCATTACCAAGCAGAACGGCGACTACCTGCCGATCGGCGAAATCGTCGACGAGCGTTCGCTGGTCAACTCCATCGTCGCCCTGCACGCCACCGGCGGCTCGACCAACCACACCCTGCACATGCCGGCGATCGCCATGGCGGCGGGTATCCAGTTGACCTGGCAGGACATGGCCGACCTCTCCGAAGTGGTGCCGACCCTGAGCCACGTCTACCCGAACGGCAAAGCCGACATCAACCACTTCCAGGCCGCGGGCGGCATGTCGTTCCTGATCCGCGAACTGCTGGACGCCGGGTTGCTCCATGAAAACGTCAACACCGTGCTGGGGCATGGCCTGAGCCGCTACACCCAGGAACCGTTCCTCGACAACGGCGAGCTGGTCTGGCGTGAAGGCATCACCGAAAGCCTCGATGAAAGCATCCTGCGCCCGGTCGCTCGCGCGTTCTCGCCAGAGGGCGGCTTGCGGGTGATGGAAGGCAACCTCGGTCGCGGGGTGATGAAGGTCTCGGCCGTGGCCCTGGAAAACCAGATCGTCGAAGCCCCGGCCATGGTGTTCCAGGATCAGCAGGACCTGGCCGACGCGTTCAAGGCCGGTTTGCTGGAGAAGGATTTCGTCGCGGTGATGCGCTTCCAGGGGCCGCGCTCCAACGGCATGCCGGAACTGCACAAGATGACGCCGTTCCTCGGCGTGCTGCAGGATCGTGGCTTCAAAGTCGCCCTGGTGACCGACGGACGCATGTCCGGCGCATCGGGGAAAATCCCGGCGGCCATTCACGTCAGTCCCGAAGCTTATGTGGGCGGCGCTTTGGCGCGGGTGCAAGAGGGCGATATCATCCGCGTCGATGGCGTCCAAGGCACCCTGGAGCTTAAGGTGGACGCCGAAGAATTCGCAGCGCGCACGCCGGCCAAGGGCCTGTTGGGCAACAACATCGGCACCGGTCGCGAACTGTTTGGTTTCATGCGCATGGCCTTCAGCTCGGCGGAGCAGGGCGCCAGCGCCTTTACTTCTGCCCTGGAGACGCTTAATTGAAACTGGCTTTGGTCGGTGACATCGGTGGGACCAACGCACGGTTCGCGTTGTGGAAAAACCAGCAGCTGGAATCGGTCCAGGTGCTGGCGACGGCCGACCATGCCAGCCCGGAAGAGGCCATCGGTCTCTACCTGAGCGGGTTGGGTCTGGTGCCGGGTTCGATCGGTTCGGTGTGCCTGTCGGTGGCCGGCCCGGTCAGCGGCGACGAATTCAAATTCACCAATAATCACTGGCGCCTGAGCCGCAGGGGATTTTGCGAGACCTTGCAGGTGGAGCAGTTGTTGCTGGTCAATGACTTCTCGGCCATGGCCCTGGGCATGACCCGTTTGCAGCCGGGCGAATTCCGCGTGGTCTGCGAAGGCACGCCGGAGCCGTTGCGTCCGGCGGTGGTGATCGGTCCGGGCACCGGGCTGGGCGTCGGCACTTTGCTCGATCTCGGCGAAGGGCGTTTTGCCGCGCTGCCGGGGGAGGGCGGCCATGTCGATTTGCCGCTGAGCAGTCCGCGTGAGACTCAACTGTGGCAACACATCTTCAATGAGATCGGTCATGTCAGCGCCGAAACGGCGTTGAGCGGCGGCGGCTTGCCGCGAGTCTACCGCGCGATCTGCGCGGTGGATGGCCACGCGCCTGTGCTCGACACCCCGGAATCGATCACCGCCGCCGGCCTGGCGGGCGACCCGATTGCCCTGGAAGTACTTGAGCAGTTCTGCTGCTGGCTCGGTCGCGTGGCCGGCAACAACGTGCTGACCACCGGTGCACGCGGTGGCGTTTACATCGTCGGCGGCGTGATTCCGCGCTTCGCCGATTTCTTCCTCGAAAGCGGTTTCGCCCGGTGCTTTGCCGACAAGGGTTGCATGAGCGATTACTTCAAGGGGATACCGGTGTGGCTGGTGACGGCGCCGTATTCGGGGTTGGTTGGCGCGGGTGTGGCGCTGGACCAGGCCTGAAACCGCGTCTCCCTCTTTCGCGAGCAGGCTCGCTCCCACAGGATCGCCGATAACCTTGTGGGAGCGAGCCTGCTCG
Organism: Pseudomonas sp. SDO5532_S415; assembly: GCF_054071155.1. Lineage (NCBI taxonomy): Bacteria > Pseudomonadati > Pseudomonadota > Gammaproteobacteria > Pseudomonadales > Pseudomonadaceae > Pseudomonas > Pseudomonas sp. SDO5532_S415. The sequence goes on from NZ_JBSVWS010000096.1 coordinate 20,719, forward strand.
CGAAGAGGTTCTCACAGACACCAAAGATTTACGCACGATCAGGCATAATCCGCCCCAATTCCAACAACAAGGATGCCTTCGAAGTGAGCTCAGTCAACAAGTCGATATTGTTGGTCGATGACGATCAAGAGATACGCGAGTTGCTGGACACCTACCTGACCCGCGCCGGTTTCCAGGTACGTACCACGCCCGATGGCGCCGGTTTTCGCCAGGCCCTGAACGATGAACCGAGCGACCTGGTGATCCTCGACGTGATGCTGCCGGACGAGGACGGTTTCAGTTTGTGCCGCTGGATTCGCCAGCATCCGAAGCGGGCGCAAGTGCCGATCATCATGCTCACCGCCAGTTCCGACGAGGCCGACCGGGTCATCGGCCTGGAGCTGGGTGCCGACGATTACCTGGGCAAACCTTTCAGTCCCCGTGAATTGCAGGCACGCATCAAGGCCCTGTTGCGCCGTGCCCAGTTTGGTCAGGAGCGTAACGGCGGTGAAGTGCTGGCCTTCGATGACTGGCGGCTGGACATGGTCAGCCACCGGCTGTTTCACATCGATGGCGAAGAAGTGATTCTGTCCGGTGCCGATTTCGCCTTGCTGAAACTGTTCCTCGATCACCCCCAGGAAATCCTCGACCGCGACACCATCGGCAACGCCACCCGTGGCCGTGAATTGATGCCGCTCGATCGCATCGTCGACATGGCGGTCAGTCGCCTGCGCCAGCGCCTGCGCGACACGGAAAAACCACCTCGGCTGATTCGCACCGTGCGTGGCAGCGGCTATCAGTTGGCAGCCAATGTGATTGCCAGCAATGGCCACTGAATCCCTGCGCAAGCTCGCCGGACGAATACCCGTGCCGCGCTCGCTGCTCGGGCGCATGTTGCTGCTGACCTTGCTGGCGGTGTTGTTCGCCCAGGCACTGTCGAGCGTGATCTGGGTTTCGCAATTGCGTGCCACTCAACTCGAGGGGCTGGTCACCAGTGCCCGCAGCCTCGCCCATTCGATGACCGCCAGCGTCAGTTATTTCCGCTCGTTGCCGGTGGCGTTTCGGCCGTTGGTGCTCGACCAGTTGCGCAGCATGGGCGGCACGCGGTTCGTGGTCACCCTCAACGACAAACCCCTGGGCATGGAAGTGCTGCCGATCACCCCGCGCAAGGCCGCGGTGATCAAGGCAGTGGACGAAGTGCTGCGCCAATCCCTGGGACAAGACACCGATATTTCGGTGACCTTTGTCAGCCCCGAAGACCTGCGAATATTCAATGGCGGCCTGAAGCTCGATGAGTTGCCACGCTCCTGGGCGCACTACGCGCTGACCCTGGAACCGGTGAACCCGCCGGTGCTGGTGACGCAAATCCAGATGGCACCCGGCGAATGGCTGTACATCGCTTCGCTGTTGCCCGAGCCCTACACCAGTCTTGAAGAGCAAGGCCTGCCGGCGCAGCAGGTGTGGTTCATCGTCCTCACCAGCGGCTTTCTGCTGTTGTTCATCGGCCTGCTGGTGCACTGGCAGAGCCGGCCACTCAAGCGCCTGGCGCGCGCGGCGCGGGACTTGTCGCTGGGTGCCGACGTCGAGCCAGTGGCCGAGGGCGGGGGCAGTGAAGTGGTCGAAGTCGGTCGTGCCTTCAACACCATGCGCGAGCGCATCAGCCGTTACCTGACCGAACGCAGTCAGTTGTTCAGTGCGATTTCCCATGACCTGCGCACGCCGATTACCCGGCTGCGGTTGCGGGTCGAATTGCTCGAAGACGAAAAGCTGCAAGCCAAGTTCGGTCGCGATCTGGATGAGTTGGAGCTGCTGGTCAAGGGCGCGCTGCAATGTGTGAAAGACACGGACATCCATGAAAACATCGAGCAGGTGGACCTCAACTATGTGCTCGACTGTCTGGTGGAGCCTTATCTGGCGCCGAACGGTAATGGCCGCGTGACCCAGCAGGGGCGGGCGCTGGCCACCTATCCGGGTAAACCGCTGGCGCTCAAGCGCTGCATCGGCAACCTCATCGACAACGCCCTGAAGTACGGCCGGAACGCGCACCTGCACATCGATGACGATGAGAGTGCGTTTGTGCTGCATGTCGACGACGAAGGACCGGGGGTTCCCGAGCAGCGGCTGGAGCAGGTGTTCGAACCGCATTTCCGTTTGGCCGGGCAGCAGCAGGGGTATGGGTTGGGGCTGGGGATTGCGCGCAATATTGCCCATAGCCATGGGGGGGAGGTGAGTTTGCAGAATTTGCGTGAGGGTGGTTTAAGGGTGACTCTTCAATTGCCGCGCAGTGTTGATTAGGGATACCGCGTCATCGTTTTTCGCGAGCAGGCTCGCTCCCACATTGGATTTGCGTACGACACAGATCCCCCTGT
>NZ_JBSVWS010000097.1:0-22748 GCF_054071155.1 Pseudomonas sp. SDO5532_S415
AAGAGCCCTTGGTTACTTGGGGCTTTTCCAAGTGACCCGCTGTAAAAGCGGAACCATTAGTGGCCGTTACCGCAGGAATGGATATGTACACAATTCAAAAGCCAGCTGCGCGTTCAACCCAAAAGGCCCGAGGACGAACTCAAGACTTGCGCAGGGTCTTCTGCCTGAGAATATAAACCGTCACCAACACCGCACTGGTCAGCATGAACCCGCGCGCCCAAGGCATCGGCACCAGATAACAGGAAAACAGAATACTCATCCACATCAGGCCAATGGCGTAGACCTTGCCCTTGAGCGGAATGCCATTGCCATCGAGATAGTCGCGAATCCATGGCCCGAGCCGTGGATGCTGCACCAGCCATTGATAGAAGCGGGGTGAACTGCGGGCGAAACAGGCGGCTGCCAGCAACAGGAAGGGAGTGGTGGGCAACACCGGCAGGAAAATCCCGATCACCCCCAGCGCTACGCTCAGGCAGCCGATGGCCAGCAGCACGTAGCGCAACATCAGGGGGCGGTTGCCTATGGGGTTGTCCATAGGCAGGACCTTAGTGGTGACGAGGCTTGAGAATCGCCGGTTTTTCGTCTGGTGCGTTGCACAGCAGGTACAGCGCAGTCAGGGCTTCCGGGATCTGCACGATCATGTCATCCATCAGGTTGGCATCGGCGGCAATGTCGGAGAACTCCGGTTGCTCGTCGAACAGTCCCGAACCGACCATGATCGGCAGCAGCATTTCGCTGACTTCGTCTTCGGCGGTTTCGAACCAGGCTTCTTCGCGCAGGAACACGCCTTCCATGAAGCCGATGCACCAGCCGCGCAGTTCGGAATCGTCCGGATCGTCGCCCAGGTCGAGATCGCACGGCAGCTCGAACTCTTCATCGGAGGCCAGTTGACGGGCGATGTGCGCCTTGAGGCCGATCAACGTGGCTTCGATCTCTTCGCGCTGGGCTTCGCTGCTGTAATGCGGCTCCTCAGCGAAAAGTGCGTCGATCCACTCACGATCGGGAACGGTTTCAGAACAGATCGACAGCGCGGTGAGGTAGCCGTGGGCGGCCACGTAGTCCAGCGCCTCGTCATGCAGTTCATCGGCGTCGAGGAAGACTTGCAGGCGGGTTAGTTGCTCAGCGAAGGACATTAAAGGGCTACCTTGGGGAATATTCGATGCGGGAATTCTAGGCCTTCTTGAGCGCTTGGGCCAGCCGCGCGGCATATTTGCGCCATTGCGACCTTGCGCAACACCGTAATCCTTGTGGGAGCGAGCCTGCTCGCGAATGCGGCATCACATTCAACATCAATGTTTACTGACCCATCGCTTTCACGAGCAGGCTCGCTCCCACAGGTTTTTGCATTGCAATCGCATTCGTGTGTCTTCTCAGTGGCGCCCTTTGCCGGTCAGGGCTCGGGTATACTCGCGCGTTTTGTGATGCCCTGCTGGTGTCACGGCTGAAATGTAAGGCGTCATGCAATGCACACTTACGATTTGTCGGAGCAGCATTGCGGGTTCTGAACCAGCCTTTGCAGGGATGTTTCGGTGATTTTTGGAGTTTCTATGCTCGAACAGGCTCAACGCGTCCTCAAGGACATCTTCGGCTACGACAGTTTCCGTGGTCGCCAGGGTGCAATCATTGAGCGCGTGGCCAGTGGCGGCGATGCCCTGGTCCTGATGCCTACCGGTGGCGGCAAGTCCCTGTGCTTCCAGGTGCCGGCGCTGCTGCGCGAAGGCCTGGCGGTGGTGGTATCGCCGTTGATCGCCTTGATGGACGACCAGGTCGCCACCCTCGAAGAGCTGGGCGTAGCCGCCGCGGCATTGAACTCCACCCTCAGCGCCGAGCAGCAACGCGATCTGGCGGCCCGCATCCGGCGCGGCGAGGTGAAAATGCTTTACCTCGCCCCGGAACGCCTGGTCCAGCCGCGCATGCTGGCCTTCCTGCAAGGGCTGAACATCGCCCTGTTCGCCATCGACGAAGCGCACTGCGTGTCGCAGTGGGGTCACGACTTCCGCCCGGAATACCTGCAACTGGGCCAGTTGGCGGAAATGTTCCCCGATGTACCGCGCATCGCCCTGACCGCCACCGCTGACAAGCGCACCCGCGAAGAAATCGTCACCCGCCTGCACCTGCAGAACGCGGAGCGCTTTCTGTCGAGCTTCGACCGCCCCAACATTTTTTACCGCATCGTGCCCAAGGAACAGCCGCGCAAGCAGTTGCTGGCCTTCCTGGCCGAGCGGCGCAGCGATGCCGGCATCGTTTATTGCCTGTCGCGCAAAAAGGTCGAGGAAGTCGCTGCATTCCTCACTGAACAAGGCTTCCCGGCGCTGCCGTACCACGCCGGCCTGCCCAATGAGCTGCGCGCCTATCACCAGAAACGCTTCCTCAACGAGGAGGGCCTGATCATGGTCGCCACCGTGGCGTTCGGCATGGGCATCGACAAGCCCAACGTGCGCTTCGTCGCGCACCTCGATTTGCCGAAATCCCTGGAGGCCTATTACCAGGAAACCGGGCGTGGTGGCCGTGATGGCCTGCCGGCGGATGCCTGGATGGCCTACGGCCTGCAAGATGTGGTGATGCTCAAGCAGATGCTGCAGAACTCCGAGGGCGACGAACGCCACAAGCGCCTGGAACAGCACAAGCTCGATGCCATGCTCTCGTTGTGCGAAGAGACCCGCTGCCGTCGCCAGACCCTGCTGGCCTATTTCGATGAAGACATGCCAGAGCCTTGCGGCCACTGCGACAACTGCATCGATGGCGTGCAGACCTGGGATGCCACCGAGCCTGCACGTCAGGCGTTGTCGGCGATCTTCCGCACCGGCCAGCGCTACGGTGTGGGGCATCTGGTGGATGTGTTGATGGGCAAGGACAACGAGAAGGTACGCAGTTTCGGTCATCAGCACCTGTCGGTGTACGGTGTCGGCAAGGCGCTTGGCGAGAGCGAATGGCGCTCGCTGTTCCGTCAGTTGGTGGCCCGTGGCCTGGCCGACGTTGATCATGAAGGCTACGGCGGCCTGCGCTTGAGCGATACGTGCCGGCCGCTGCTCAAGGGGGAAGTGACCCTGGAACTGCGTCGCGACCTCAAGGCGCAAACCACGGCGAAAACCAGCAAGAGCCAGGCCAGCCAATTGGTGCGTGGCGAAGAGCGCGAGCAATGGGAAGCCTTGCGCGCCTTGCGTCGCAAGCTCGCCGAAGAGCATGGCGTGCCGCCGTACGTCATCTTCCCCGATTCGACCTTGCTGGAAATGCTGCGCAGCCAGCCAACCTCGCTGGCGGAAATGGCCCGGGTCAGCGGTGTCGGCGCGCGCAAGCTGGAACGCTATGGCGAGGCCTTCCTGGAAGTACTTGGCGGTCAGGTCGAAGCACCGAAGCCGGTGGCCGATGTGCGCCACGAGCTGATCACCCTGGCGCGGGCGGGCATGACACCGGTGCAAATCGCCGGTCAGTTGCAATGCTCGGAAAAAAACGTCTACACCATGCTCGCCGAGGCCATCGGCAAACAGCAGTTATCGCTGGAGCAGGCGCTGGATTTGCCCGAAGACTTGATGGGTGAAGTCCAGGATGCATTCCTCGACGGAGAAGGCGAGTTGCCGCCGGTGTCGGAGATTTCAGCCTTGTTCGCAGGACGAGTGCCGGAGGGGGTCTTGTACTGTGTTCGGGCCGCGCTGCAGTCCGAATTCGAGATTTAAGTGACCCGTCTCACTGATGTAACGATTCAGTACAGAACAGGCCTTGCCTCCAGTCGAGGCTCATGCTTAGCTGACTAATAATTAGTATTTCTCTATTTCAGTCTAACCATGAGTGTTTTATGCCGTTAACCGATCAACACCGCTTTGGCATGCAACTGGCCCAGATGTCGCGCGGCTGGCGTGCCGAACTGGACCGCCGTCTGGCTGGCCTCGGCCTGTCTCAGGCACGCTGGCTGGTGCTGCTGCATCTGGCGCGTTTCGACGAAGCCCCGACCCAGCGTGAACTGGCGCAAAGCGTCGGCGTCGAAGGACCAACCCTGGCCCGCCTGCTCGATAGCCTGGAAAGCCAGGGCCTGGTGCAACGCCAATCGGTTCTGGAAGACCGTCGGGCGAAAAAGATCGTCCTCTGTGCTCCCGCGCTTCCTCTGATTGAACAAATTGAAACCATTGCCACTCAACTGCGTCATGAACTGTTCGAAGGCGTCGATGAGGCGGATTTGAAGGTCTGCATGCGGGTTCATGGGCACATATTGGCCAACCTGGAAAAATCTTGAGGCACAACACCGGGCCAGACTTTTGAGAGACCGCTTTTAGCTGACTATAAGAACTACTGCGCAATATCGTGTTCGTACCGGATGTGCGATCACGTGCAAGTTGGTTCTGGTTACCTAAGGGATGCTCATGCTTGAGAGTCGGCTAGTCGTTGTACGGGGTTGCGTCAGGTGGTTGCTGGCCGGTGCTGCTGTCACTTGGTCAGCCTTGGCGCCAGCACTGGGCCTGGGTGAAATCACCCTGCATTCGGCGCTGAATCAACCGCTACGCGCCGACATTACCCTGGTGGATGCCGCGGGTCTGGAGGAAGGCGAGCTGTCGGTCAGCCTGGCGACGGCAGAGGAATTCAGTCGCGCAGGTGTCGAGCGGGGGTTCTTCCTCAACGACCTGAAATTTACACCTGTGCTGCGAGGCAACCGCAGCCTGATCCAGGTGACATCCAGTAAACCTGTCAACGAACCCTTCCTGAATTTCCTCGTGCAGCTCCATCAGCCCAACGGTCGCTTGCTGCGCGAGTACACGGTTTTAATCGATCCCCCGGGAACGCCGGGCATTGAGCCTGCCACTGATGAGTCGGTGGCCAGTCTTCCGGCTTCCGCCTTTCCCAGCGTCCAGCCCGCCGTCGCGCCTGCGCCCAGGGAACCGCTGCCAAAACCTGCCGCCGCACCCACGCCGGACCCACTTGCCGAGCAATTGGCGGCGAGTGTCTTGCAGAGCCAGCAGTTGCAGTCAACTGTCGATGAACTCAACGCGAAGCTCCAGGCACAGGATGAGCAGATCGCCGTCGAGAAAAAGCAGGTGACCGAGCTGCAAACCCGATTGGCCGAGGTCGAGCAAGCCAGAACAGCACCGGCTGCACCCGTTGCCGTGACTCCCGCACCAGTGATCGCCGAGGAACCCGGGACTGACTGGTTGTTGATCGGCGGACTGTTGGTGCTGTTGGCGTTGCTGTTGCTGGCCGTATGGGTTCGCCGTCAACGGCAACAGGTTCAGGCAACGTTCGGATCGGCAGCCGCTCAGCCGTCCCCGCATGAGCCGCTGTTCAGTCACGCAGAACCGGTACAGCCTGCTTTGGTGCTGCAATCGATGCACGCTCAGCCAGAAGAGACGCCTGCGAATGATGTGCCGCAAGCGCAGACGCAAGAAAACAGCCTGCGCAATGCCGGGTTTGATGCGCAAAAGCTTCAGGACATCCGCGCCCGCCACTCGAAAATGGGGCCGGTCGCTGTCGCGGCCTCCACCGCATTGCCCTTCACCCCGACACCCAAGACCATTCCCAACGACGAGTTCCAGTTGAACCTGGATGACCTGTCGATGGATGCGAATTGGGACCTGGTCGATCCGTTTGAAACTTCGCCATCCAGCGAACCGGCACTGCCGCAGCCCGAGATTGAATGGGAAATCGAACCAGCCTCGCGGCCCCTGGACGACAGCTTTCTCGACGAAACAGTGAGCCAGGATCGTCCGGCCGAGCCCAGTAACGCAGGCAAACTGGAGCAAGTCCGGACTTGCATTGATGACGGTGATAGGGACAGCGCCATCGAACTGCTCGACGAGTTGCTCAAAGAAGCCGATGAGCCATTGAAACAGACGGCCCGCAGTCTGTTGGCGGGAATACGATAATCTATTGCATTGAAACAAACTGTGGCGAGGGAGCTTGCTCCCGTTGGGCTGCGAAGTGGCCCCAAAACCTGAAGCCGCGTTTATCCTGGCACACTGCATTCATCGTTTTTACGACTGCTTCGCAGCTGAACGGGAGCAAGCTCCCTCGCCACATTTATTCTTATTCTGCGTTTCAGGAATTTCGCCGATCATGACCACCCCAAAACCGGAAATCGTCATCACCTATTGCACCCAGTGCCAGTGGCTGTTGCGCGCGGCCTGGCTGGCCCAGGAGCTGCTCAGTACCTTTGGCGACGACCTCGGCAAAGTGTCTCTGGTGCCCGGCACCGGCGGGGTTTTTCACATTTTCTGTGACGATGTGCAGATCTGGGAGCGCAAGGCCGACGGCGGTTTCCCCGAGGCCAAGGTGCTCAAGCAGCGGGTCCGCGACCGCATCGATCCGGACCGCGACCTGGGACACAACGACCGTACTCAGTGAGATGCCGCTTCCGCGGCAACGGCTTTCTTGCTCGAGCTACTCGAGAGCCTGCTGGACACCACGATCGCAACGATGATCAGCGCGCCTCCGAGCAACATGCGCAGGGTCGGGTTTTCATTGAACAACAGCCAGGCCATGGTGATGCCATACACCGGCTCGAGGGCGAAGACCACTGCGGCGGTCCGCGCCTTGATCACCGCCAGGCTGGCGACGAACAGGCTGTGGGCGACGCCGGTGCAGAATACCCCGAGCAGGCCGATCCACAGCCAGTCGATGGGGCGCACAGCGCTCAATTGCGGTGCCGCCACCGGCAACAGGCACAGGGCAACCACCACGTTCTGACACAACGCCGCCTGCACTGGCGGGATGCGTGCGGAGCTGGCGCGGTTAGTCAGTGACAGCAGGGCAAACAGCAAGCCGGAAGCCACCGCCCAGAGCAGGCCGGTCGTGGCTCCGCTGGCCAGATCGAACTCAGGCGTAACGAGCACCAGTCCGACACTGACCAGCGCCACCAAGATGATTTCATTGGCGCGAATCCGCTCGCGGAAGATCAGCCCTTCGAGGATGACGGTAAAGGCCGGGAAGCTGGCAAAGCCCAGGGTCGCGATGGCCACGCCGGCAACCTTCACCGCAATAAAGAAACTGACCCAATGTCCGGCCAGCAACAAGCCGCTGAGCAAGAGTCGGCGCCAATCAACGGCTTCGAGTCTTTGCCAGCGGGTGTTACTGGCGAACCGCGCAAAGAATGCCAGCGCCAACACCGCGAACGCCGCCCGGCCGAAGACGATGATGGCCGGTGAAGCGGCGGCAAGTTTGCCGAACACACCGGTCAGGCCGAACATCAGTGCGCCGATATGCAAAGCGCCAAGGGCGGTACGGGGAGTCATGGCAATCCTTGGTAAACGTATTGAACCCGGCCATTTAACCGCGCCCGCCGCCGTTGTGTCTGTCGCCAGACTCGCGTTATTTGTCGCCAGCCTCGCGCCGCAGTTTGCCGGGCGATGCACCGAACTCGCGCAGCACCGCGGCGGCAAAGGCACTTTGGGAACTGTAGCCGACTCGACTGGCAATCTCGCCAATGGGCAGGGCAGAGTCGCGCAACAACCCCACCGCCTTGTGCAGGCGTCGGCTGCGGATGTAGTCCATCGGCGTCTGGCCGCATTCGGCCACGAACCGTGCATGCAAGCGAGCGCTGGAGAGGCCGGCGACGCGGGCCAGATCGGCCACCTGCAACGGGTAGGCGGCGTATTGGTCGATGTGCGCATTCAGCGCCGCATAGGGCAGGCGCCGCCCGCCGACACTCTCGGGCCTGGCATTATTGAGGCTGGCCAGCAACAGCACCGCGCCTTGTTGCGCAATCACTGGATCATCGACCGGACTGTTGGCCAGCCAATGGACCAACTGGCTTTGTCCGGCATTCAGCGACAACCGGCCGGCGTTATCGAGCAAGCGGCGACTGGCCTCGGCATGATCGCCCAGGGACTGGCCAAGCCATTGATCACCCGGCACATCCAGCACCAGGCAACGGCTGCCATTGGCGCTGCCGCACGCATGATGAAACCCCGAAGGGACCACCACGAAACTCTGCTGAACCACCTGGCTGCCACGTCCGTCGACCTCGAAATCCAGGGCACCCGACAGCCCGAACACCAGTTGCGCGTGTTCGTGACTGTGGACGATCAGGTCTTCGGTGTACTGGCGAAGTGTGAGGATGGGGCGCATCGCAGGTCTCCCGGTCAAGGGGGCCAGTCTACACCGAGGTGGGCTGCGCGCGTTGTCACAGGACTGACTTGCCGCTGTCATGGTCGATTAACCCGACTGGCGCAAGCTTGCCAAAACTTGTCCTGAGGGTTGCCCATGACCAGCGCCGAGCTCGCCAAACCCAGCCGTAAGCAACGTGTGCGGACCTTGTGGATTTCCGATGTGCACCTGGGCACGCGCGATTGCCAGGCCGAACACCTTTCGCAGTTTCTCAAGGGTTATCACGCGGATAAAATCTACCTGGTCGGCGATATCATCGACGGCTGGAAACTGCGAAGCGGCATGTACTGGCCACAGGCGCACACCAACGTGATCCGGCGCCTGTTGACCATGAGCAAGCGCGGCACCGAGGTGATCTACGTCACCGGCAACCACGATGAATTCCTGCGCCGATATTCAAAGCTGATCCTGGGCAATATCCAGTTGGTGGACGAAGCGGTGCACGTGACCGCCGATGGTCGGCATCTGCTGGTGATCCACGGCGACCAGTTCGACGTGATTACCCGTTACCACCGCTGGCTGGCGTTTCTCGGCGATTCCGCCTACGAATTCACCCTGACCCTCAACCGCTGGCTCAACCATTGGCGCGCCCGTTATGGCTACGGTTACTGGTCGCTGTCGGCATACCTCAAGCACAAGGTGAAAACCGCGGTCAGCTTCATCAGCGACTTTGAAGAAGCTATCGCCCATGAATGCGTCAAGCGCGAGCTGCATGGCGTGGTCTGCGGGCACATTCACCATGCCGAGATTCGCAAGGTCGGCGAGGTGGACTATCTCAATTGTGGCGATTGGGTGGAGTCGTGCACGGCGTTGATCGAGCATTGGGATGGCACGATCGAGCTGTATCGGCTGGCGGATGCCCAGGCGCAGGAGGCGCAGTTAAAGGCGGCGAAGGTGGCGGAACTGGCTTAAAAGTCAAGGCGTCTGGACTGGCCTCTTCGCGAGCAGGCTCGCTCCCACATTAACCGTGTTTACTCGGTCAACTGTGGGAGCGAGCCTGCTCGCGAATGGACCGCGCAGCGGTCCCGCTGGATCTATCAGGCTGGCGAATGCTCCTCCATCGCTGCCTTGTAGATCGAGTTCTTCGGCTGCGCAAACAACCGCGCCATCATCGGTTCGAAAAAGCTCAGCGGCAGTGTGTCATAGGCCGGATCAAACGCCGCCGCATCGTACTTGGCGCAGAACTCGATGGTCGCCTGATATTGCGGATGGCCGTTGAATTGCTCGCGCAGGTGCCGGTCCATGCCCAGGTGGTGGAAGAAGTAATAGCCCTGGAAGATCCCGTGCTTTTCCACCATCCACAAATTCTCGGCGCTCACGAACGGCTTGAGAATCGCCGCCGCGATATCCGGGTGGTTGTAGGAGCCCAGGGTGTCGCCGATGTCATGGAGCAGCGCGCAGACCACATACTCTTCATCGCGACCATCACGCCAGGCGCGGGTGGCGGTTTGCAGGGAGTGGGTCAGTCGATCCACCGGGAAGCCGCCGAAATCACCCTCCAGCAGCTTCAGGTGCGCCACGATCCTTGATGGCAATTGTCGGGCGTAGGCACTGAAATCCGCGGCGATGATCGCCCAGTCTTCCTGCGTGCCATCCTTCATGTGGGTGAAACGGGCATTGGCATTCATCGGCTATCCTCTTTTGAACTAGAACGGCACGCGCCCCAGAATCATGTCCCGATACATGACGAAATCGCCGAGCAGGCTGTAGAAGGGATGCTGGAAGGTCGCAGGGCGATTTTTTTCGAAGAAGAAATGCCCGACCCAGGCAAAGCTGTAACCCGCCAGCGGCAGGGCCCACAACAGCATCCAGGCGCCTCGGCCGATGGTCAGCGCCAGAATGAAAATGACCAGCGTGGTGCCGATGAAGTGCAATCGGCGGCAGGTACTGTTGCTGTGCTCACTGAGGTAATACGGGTAAAACTCAGCAAAGCTGTTGAATCGTCTGATGTTTTCCACGACTGCGATCTCTGTGGTTATTGTTCTGACTGCAAGTTGTTCTGCGGGTAGCTTATTTAAGTCTAGAGTGAACGTAGGCGTCAGCCAGTGACAATCGGCGCCACTTTAGTATCCTTCGGAAATTGGCCGTGACATGCGGCTCATCATGTAAGAACCCGACATGAGCGAACGAACGACTTCTGCAAGCTGGGCGATGGGGATTGTCAAAGCACTGGAAATGGACGGCCTGGATTGCCGGGTTCTGTTCAAACAACTGGGGCTCGACTACGCGGCACTGGATGATCCGGATGCACGCTTCCCGCAAGATTCCATGACACGACTGTGGCAGCGTGCGGTTGAGCTGTCCGGCAACCCCGCAATTGGCCTGAACATGGGCAAGGTGGTGCGACCTGCGCAGTTTCATGTAACCGGTTACGCCTTGATGTCCAGCCAGACCCTGGCCGAGGGCTTTCAGCGCCTGGTGCGTTACCAGCGGATCATTGCCGAAAGTGCCGATCTGAGTTTTCGGCTGCTGGATGAGGGCTACGCGCTGATTTTGACGGTGCATGGCGATCATTTGCCGCCCACCCGTCAAAGCGCCGAAGCCTCGCTGGCGTGCGCCCTGGCGCTGTGCGGCTGGCTGACCGGACGCACACTGCACCCGCGCAAGGTGCTGGTGCAGGGCGATGAACCCGTCAATATCGAACCTTATAAACAAGCCTTCCATGCACCGCTGGTGTTCAACGCGCCATACGATGCGTTGATTTTCGAGCGCGCGGACATGGAAGCACCGCTGCCGACCGCCAACGAGGCCATGGCGCTGCTGCATGACCGGTTTGCCGGTGAATACCTGGCGCGTTTTTCCGAAAGTCGCGTGACCCACAAGGCGCGCCAGGTGCTGTGTCGTCTGTTGCCCCAGGGTGAACCCAAACGTGATGCCGTGGCGCAGACGCTGCACCTGTCACAACGCACGTTGCAGCGGAGATTGCAGGAGGAGGGCACGAGTTTTCAGACGTTGCTCGATGACACCCGGCGAGAACTGGCCGAACAATATCTGGCGCAACCGGCCATGACACTGCTGGAAATTGCCTACCTGTTGGGCTTCGCCGATCCGAGCAATTTCTTCCGCGCCTTCCGCCGCTGGTTCGACACCACACCCGGTGAGTACCGGGTGCGGTTGATGCAGATGCCTGCGCCGGTCAGTGACGCCAGAACGCCGGAATACACAACACAAACACCGTAATGATCTCCAGTCGGCCCAGCAGCATGCCGAACGAGAGAATCCACTTGGCGGCGTCCGGCAGCGAGGCGAAGTTGCCGGCCGGGCCGATGGTCTCGCCCAGGCCCGGGCCGACGCCGGACACCGTACTGGCCGCGCCGGTGAGGGCGGTCATCCAGTCCACGCCGAGCAGCGACAGTAACAGCGCGATCACACAGATGGTGATGGCGAAGAAGAACGAAAAAGTCAGGATCGAACGCACGATCTCTTCATCGAGACGGTGACCGTTGTACTTCTGCTTGATCACCGCGCGCGGGTGGATCAACTGGTTAAGGTTGGCCTTGAGCAGGATGTAGGCTACCTGGAAACGGAAAATCTTGATCCCGCCGGCGGTCGAGCCCGAACAGCCGCCAACGAAGCCCAGATAGAAGAACAGCATCAGCGAGAAGTTGCCCCAAAGGCTGTAGTCCCCCAGGGCGAAACCGGTGGTGGTCACCACCGAGGTCACGTTCAGCGCCACATGCCGCAGTGCCTCCAGCCAATGCAGCTGGGTGGTCCACCAATACCAGGTGCCCAGTATCAGCCAGGTCACCAGTAACATGCCGATCAGGCCTTGAACCTGTTCATCCTTGATCAGCGCACGGCGGTTGCCGCGCAGGGTCGCCACGTACAGGGTGAACGGCAAGCTGCCGAGAATCATGATGACGATGGCCACCCAGTGCACGGCCGGTTGCGTCCACTTGGCCAGGGACAGGTCCGAGGTGGAAAAGCCACCGGTGGAAATCGCCGACATCGCATGGTTGATCGCATCGAATGGACTCATCCCGGCCCACCAGAACGCCAGGCTGCCGAAAATGGTGATGCCGACGTAGGCCGCCACGATCAACCGCGCCACCATGTGCGAGCGGGGCATGACTTTTTCGGAGCGGTCCGACGATTCGGTCTGGAACAGTCGCATGCCACCAATGCGCAGCAATGGCAGGATCGCCACCGCCATGCCGATGAAGCCGATGCCGCCGATCCAGTGCAGCAATGAGCGCCACATCAGGATGCCGGGAGACATGTCGTCCAGGTGATTAAGTACCGTCGACCCCGTGGCGGTGATGCCGGACATGCTTTCGAAGAATGAGTCGGTGTAGCTGATGTGCTGGGTCAATAAAAACGGCAGCGCGGCGAAGATGCACACCACCAGCCAACTGCTGACGGTCAGCAGGTACATGTCCCTTGGCCGAAGATGGACATGCTCGGGGCGCCCCGGAATGACCAGCGCCAGACCGGCGACAAAGGTGATCATGCTGGCCCAGAGGAACGACGGCAGGTCGCCGGTGCGATCGAAGATCACCAGCGTGGCCATGGGCACGACCATGGCGATGGCCAGGGTTATCAGGAAGATGCCGATGATGAAACCAATGAGACGCAAGGTCGGCAACGCCATGAAATCCGCTCGGCTGTAGTAAGGAAGGGCGCCATTCTACCTGTGGGGCAGGGCATGTAAACGGGCATTGCCACGGTAGTTACAGCTAGAATAGCCGCACAATTTTTTCAGGAGGTGGCCGATGCAGGCTCTCGACGTTTTGCTCAACCGTGTTTCCGTCCCGCGCCTGATCGAACCGGCACCTACTCAAGCGCAGCGCGAAGTGTTGTTTGCCGCAGCGATGCGGGCACCGGATCACGGTCATTTGCAGCCTTGGCGGTTCCTGACCGTCGAAGGCGCAGCGCGCGAGCAGATGGGCGAGTTACTGGCTGAAGCGGCGAAGCTGCAAGACAGCGAAGTGACCGACGCGGCCATCGACAAGGCGCGCAACGGTCCTTTGCGCGCCCCCTTGGTGGTCGTGGTGATTGCCCGGTTGCAGGATCACGTCAAGTATCCGAAGTCAGAGCAGATGCTGGCGGCTGGCTGCGCGGCGCACGGGATCTTGCTGGCGGCCTATGCGCAGGGCATTGGTGCGGTGTGGCGTACAGGGGATCTGGCCTATTCGCCGCATGTGGCCAAAGGGTTGGGGCTGGCGGAATGGGAGAAGGTGATTGCGTTCCTTTATCTCGGTACGCCGCTGAAGGAGCCACGTGTGGCGGAGAAGGTGGATCTGGCAGAGTTCGTCAGCGCCTGGCCCGGCAAAGCCTGACACCGTATTTCCCCTGTGGGAGCGAGCCTGCTCGCGAAATCGGAGTGTCAGGCACTGAGATGTTGAGTGTACTGCCGCTTTCGCGAGCAGGCTCGCTCCCACAGGGATTCAGGGTTAGGTGATGGCCCCCGGCACCATCGGCAATTCCAGACTGGCAATAAACCCACCCTCCGGGTGATTGGCCAGCACCAGACTCCCGCCATGCCGTTCCGCCGCACGGCGGGCGATGGCCAGGCCCAGACCGTGTCCGGCTGCGGTCTGCCCGGGCGCCCGGTAGAACGGCTCTCCAAGCTGATTCAAATGTTCGGCGTCGACCCCCGGACCATGATCGCGCACGGTCACCACAATCCGCTCACCCTGTCGCAACGCCTGCATTTCAATCGGTTGCCCGCCTTCCGGGTTGAAGCGCTGAGCATTGCGCAGCAGGTTATCCACAGCGCGCTCGATCATGGTCGGCCACCCTCTGAGGTTCAGTTGCGGCTCGGCTTCAAGGCGAACGTTCTGCTCTGGCGAACCCAGCTGTGCATCCCGTTGCAGCCCGGTGAGCAGCGCATTCAGGTCCACCTCTTCGGCGCTGGCGTTATCGGCATCAACCCGCGCCAACACCAGGATTTCACTGATCAGCGCTTCGAGTCGGTCACACTCACGGGTCAGGCGCGGCCAGAGTTTTTGCCGTTCTTCCGGCGTAGCCCGTTCGGCCAGGGCCAGCGCAATACGCAGGCGGGCGAGGGGCGAGCGCAGTTCGTGGGACACGTCCCGCAGCAGTTGCCGCTGGCTGCCGATCAGGCTTTGCAAACGTGCACCCATGCGGTTGAAATCGTTGGCCAGCACCCCGAATTCGTCGCGGCGGTTCGCCAGTTTGACCAGACTGTTCTGCTGGTAAGTGGTTTGCCCCAGGTCATGCACCGCCCCGCGCAAACGGCTGAGCGGACGGGTGATGGAAAAGGTCACCAACAGGCTGAACAAGGTCAGTACCACCAGGGCGATACCCAGTGCACTCAGTGGCCAGAGCAGGCTTTCACGGTGCCAGGCATCGAGTTCCGGGTGGGGGATGCGGTAGATCAGCAGGTAGGTGTCGCCGGTTTTTTCGCTGGTGTATTCAGCGGTCAGGCGCCGCCATGGCAAGCGCCGGTCATCATTGTTCTGTCGCGCTTCGAAGGCCGCGGCGCGGCGTGGGAAGGTGCCGCGCACCACCGGGTCGCCACTTTCGTTGAGCACCTGAACGTCGATGTGATACTGGCGTTTGCGCTGTTCCAGAATGTCCTGGGCGGCTTCTTCGCCCTGGGCCTCATAGGTTTGCGTCCATTGTTCGGGCAGGGTGTTGAGGCCCGGGTGGCGACTGAGAATCCACGCATCCTGGTTGAGCATGTGCCCGAGCAAAATGGACAGCCCTGCAACCAGGGTGATGGCCAGCCAGAAGCTGGCCAGGATACGCCAGAACAATGAACGCACAGAAAATCCTCAGACAACAATGAATCCGATGTAGGAGCGAGCTTGCTCGCGAAAAACGCAGTGACGACACGTGCTACCTGATGCCGCGCGTTATCGTTGACGTCCATCGCGAGCAAGCTCGCTCCTACAGTAGATCGGAAAACTGAGACCCAACGGTGTTCGCCGTTGGGTCAGGGTTAGATCATTATTGCGCTTTTTGCGCCTGTTGCGCTTTCCATGCCTTGAACTCGGCCCATTCGGCGCGACGTTCAGCCCGTTTTTTCTGGATCTCGTCGAATTTCTTCTGTTGATCCGGTTTCAGCAGCGCCCGCACATCAGCTTCGGCTTTCTTGTGGTTGGCGGCCATCTCGTCTTTCATGGCTTTCTGATCGGCTGGCGAGAGTTTCTCCAGGTACTTGTCGACCACTTGCTTACGCTCATGCATCTGATTGCCCATGATTTTGCGGATCTGCTCGCGCTGTTCGCGGCTCAGGTCCAGCTGGCTGTAGGGGCCTTTGCCGTGCATGCCGTGCATCTGACCGCCGTGGCGCGCTCCATCCATCGGGCCACCCATAGGGCCGGCGCCTTCGGGCATGGCCATGGCAACAGTTGGCAGGGTGGCGGCGAACATCAGAGCGATAAGAGTCTTGCGCATGGTGAATCTCCTTGTCTCATTCCCGGTACGTTCCGGATGAGTACAGATTACGGAGATCAAGGTCAGCGGCGGTCAGCGGAGCGTAAAGCTTGGGTAAAGATGATTTTGCGCAGACCTGACAAAAGCAAACCCTGTAGGCGCTGGCGAAGCCTGCGATCTTTTGATTTTAGTTTGTCGAAGTATCGCCAAAAGATCGCAGCCTGCGGCAGCTCCTAAAGGCTGTAGTAATAACCGCGGCTGCGCAGTGCCACGATGCGCGGACGGCCATCGGGGTGCGGGCCGATTTTCTTGCGCAGGTTGCTGACGTGCATGTCGAGGCTGCGGTCGTATAGCGTCAGCTTGCGGCCGAGGGCGATTTGCGCCAGTTCCTGTTTGTCCAATGGTTCGCCGGGTTGCTTGAGCAGGGCTTCAAGCAGACGGCTTTCGGAAACAGTGAGCGTAAACTCCTGCTCGTCGATGCTGACCACACCGCGCACCGGGCTGAAACACAGATCGCCCAGTTCCATCTGGCTGGACACCGCCGCCGGATGGCTGCGGCGCAACACGGCGCGCAGGCGGGCCGTCAGTTCCCGGGGGTCGCAGGGTTTGGCCAGGTAGTCGTCGGCACCCAGTTCCAGGCCGAGGATACGGTCAAGTGGTTCACCCCGGGCCGAAAGCATCAGTACCGGCAAGTCCGGGTGATCGCTGCGCAGTTGTTTGAGCAGCTCCAGGCCGCTGCCGTCCGGCAGCATGACATCCAGCACCACGGCTGCCGGGGAGGTTTCGGCCAATGCACGACGGGCGCTCTGGCCATTGTGACAGGCACGCACCTGGAAACCTTCCTGGCTCAGCCAACTGCTCAGGAGCTCACACAGCTCCTGGTCATCATCAATCAGTAACAGCTCGCTCATGACTCACTCAATTTAGCCATTGTCGACGTTTTCGACTTGCACCACTGGCGAAGATACCGCAGAGCAGGGCCAATAGCGCAACTCCGGCGCCGATGACGAACCACTGCTGTTGATCGGTCAGCCAGCGCGGAATCGAACTGCCAGCCTGGGCTTCCCGCAGTTGCAGCTTCAGACGCTGGTTTTCCTGGCGCAGCCGGGCCAGTTGGGCGCTTTCGCGTTCGCCATCGGCGCTCTGCAATTGTTTGTTCAATTCTTCTCGTTGCCGCTCGCTTTCCTTCAAGCGTTGCTGCAATTCGTTTATCTGGCTTCCCGCGCTCAAGGACAGCGGCGTGGAGCTGGCGCCCTCGGCACGATCTTCACCGTGGGCGGGGGCCACGATCGACAACGTGACCAACATCAGACACAACGGACCTTTGCGCATCGCGACTCCTGATTCCAATACGAGTATTGGGAAGTTGTCGGCCGGCAAAAGAGAATAATGAGCGATTGAGAGCGCGATGAACCGATAAGGTTCACCGCGCGGGGGATTGCGAGAAGAAAGTTACGGCAGGACTTGCTTGAACGGCTTGACCAAAACGTTGGCGTAGACACCGGCGGCAATGTACGGATCGGCATCGGCCCAGGCCTGGGCGGCGCTCAGGGAATCGAACTCGGCGACGATCAGGCTGCCGGTGAAGCCCGCCGCGCCCGGATCATTGCTGTCGACCGCCGGGTGCGGGCCGGCCAGTACGATGCGACCTTCGCCCTTGAGCACCTGCAGGCGCTCAAGGTGGGCAGGCCGTGCGGCCAGGCGGGCTTCCAGGGAGTTGGCGACGTCTGTGGCAATGATTGCGTAAAGCATGTCAGTCCTCGGTTTTAGGCGATGTGGTATCGGCGTCATGCAGGTGGCGGGACAGGTAGATGCCCTGGCCGACCAGGAAAATCAATGTCATGCCCAGACTGCCGAAGACCTTGAAGTCGACCCAGTAGCTCTGGAAGGTAAACGCAACGAACAGGTTGGCGGCACCGCAAAACAGGAAGAAGGCGATCCAGGCGATGTTCAGGCGCGTCCAGACGGGCTCAGGCAAGGTCAGCGCGTGGCCCATGATGCGTTTGATCAGCAGGCGGTCACCGATGAAGTGGCTGCCGATGAAACCCAGGGCAAACAGCCAGTTGACCACCGGGGCTTTCCATTTCAGGAAGGTCTCGCTGTGGAAGGCCAGGGTCAGGCTGCCGAAGACCAGGCAGGCGACAAGGGTCAGCCACTGGCTCTTCTCCAGCTTGCGCTGTTTGATGAACAGCGTGCCGTAGACCACCAGCGAACTGATGATCAGCATCGCGGTGGCGCTGTAAATACCGCCTACAGTTACCTCATGGCCGGCAATGTCGACGACCCGTGGATCGATTTTGAAGACGATGAAAAACAGCAGGAGCGGGATGAAATCGATGAATTGTTTCACAGTGGCAGCCAGAAGCAGGATGTGGCGGCATAATAACAAACATATGGGCGCGCGATAGCGCCAGCTGATTTGAGGTTACAAAGCCCTGTGAATGTTGATTTGCACTGCCATAGCACGGCCTCCGATGGCGCCCTGGCGCCTGCGGTTCTGGTTGCGCGTGCGTTCGAGAACGGCGTGCGAGTCCTGGCCCTGACCGATCACGACACCCTTGAAGGCCTCGATGAGGCGCGACACGCTGCGAATGCGCTGGGGATGCAACTGGTCAACGGCGTCGAATTGTCCTGTACCTGGGGCGGCGCGACCATTCATGTGCTCGGCTACGGTTTCGACGTCAATGCCGCACCATTGGTCGAGGCGATTGCCAAATTGCACGATGGTCGCTGGCTTCGGTCCGAAGAAATAAGTCGCAAACTGGCGTTGAAGGGCATGCCCGGCGCGCTTGAGGGCGCCCGGGAAATCCAGCAGGCTCTGGGTGACAGCGGCAACGCACCGGCCCGGCCGCACTTCGCCGACTGGATGGTGCGCGAAGGTTTCGTCAAGGACCGCGCCGAAGCCTTTCGCAAATGGTTGGGGGCCGGCAAGCTGGGGGACGTCAAGCAACATTGGCCGACCCTGGAGGAAACCGTCGAAACCCTGCGTTCGGCCAAGGCCTGGGTCAGTCTGGCGCACCCCTGGCACTATGAATTCACCCGCAGCAAACGTCGCCGCCTGATTGCCGACTATATTCAAGCAGGGGGCCACGCGATCGAGGTGGTCAATGGTCATCAGCCTGCCGAGCAAGTGGGCAGCCTGGCGATTCTGGCCCGCGAATTCGGTCTGCTGGTCAGCGCCGGCAGTGATTTTCATGGCCCTGGAGGCTGGTCCGAGATCGGTGAATACCGCCCGCTCCCGGATGATCTGCCACCACTGTGGTGTCGGTTCAAACATGACCCAATTATTGCCGCCGTCTGAACAGGTAGAGAATGTGAGTCAATTTTTCCAGATTCATCCGGAAAACCCGCAAGCGCGCCTGATCAAACAGGCTGTCGAGATCATCCGCAACGGCGGGGTGGTGATCTATCCCACAGACTCTTCCTACGCAATTGGTTGCCAGATCGGCGACAAGGTTGCCGTGGAGCGTGTTCGGCGCCTGCGTCAGCTCGACGAAAAGCACAACTTCGCATTGATCTGCAGCGATCTGTCGCAACTGGGGCTGTTTGCCAAGATCGACACCGGCACCTTCCGCATTCTCAAGGCGCATCTGCCGGGGCCATACACCTTCATTCTCAACGCTACCCGCGAAGTTCCGCGGCTGCTGTTGCACCCGAAAAAACGCACCATCGGCCTGCGTGTGCCGAGCAATCCGATCGCCTTGGCCTTGCTGGCCGAGTTGGGGGAGCCGCTGATGAGCGTCAGCCTGATCATGCCCGGCGATGAAGATCCGCTCACCGATCCCTATGAAATGCGCCAGTTGCTTGAACATCAGGTCGACCTGATCATCGACGGCGGCTTTGGCGGGATCAAGGCGTCCACCGTGATCAGCCTCGCCGACGGCGAGCCGGAAGTGATCCGCGTCGGTTGCGGCGACCCTGCGCCGTTCATGGCCGAGGCCTAGATGTCCGCAGTAGAACCCGTCGACAGTCAGGCCGGAGCCCAGCAAGAGCTGCCCTTCGCCATGGTCTATGGCCAGGCGGTCATGGAAATGCCGCTGGACCTGTACATCCCGCCGGATGCGCTGGAAGTCTTTCTCGAAGCCTTCGAAGGTCCGCTTGACCTGCTGCTGTACCTGATCCGCAAGCAGAACATCAATATCCTCGATATTCCGGTGGCGGAAATCACCCGCCAGTACATGGGCTATGTCGAGTTGATGCAGTCGGTGCGCCTGGAGCTGGCCGCCGAGTACCTGGTGATGGCCGCGATGCTGGCCGAGATCAAGTCGCGAATGCTGCTGCCTCGGGCGGAAACCGTCGAGGACGAGGAAGAAGACCCGCGGGCTGAACTGATCCGTCGCTTGCAGGAATACGAACGCTTCAAGGCAGCCGCTGAGGGTATCGATGGCCTGAGTCGCGTCGGTCGCGATGTGGTAGTGCCCAAGCTCGATGCGCCGGAAGCCCGGGCGCGCAAGCTGTTGCCGGACGTGCGTTTGTCAGAGTTGCTGCTATCCATGGCCGAGGTGCTGCGCCGTGGCGACATGTTCGAAAGCCACCAGGTCAGTCGGGAGGCGCTGTCCACCCGCGAACGCATGAGCGATGTGCTCGAGAGGCTCAAGGGCGGCGGTTTCGTGCCGTTTGTCGAGCTGTTCACCGCCGAGGAAGGGCGGCTGGGCGTGGTAGTGACCTTTATGGCAGTCCTCGAACTGGTCAAGGAATCCCTGGTCGAGCTGGTGCAGAATGAGCCGTTCGCAGCGATCCACGTGCGAGCCCGAGCCGAATAACGAGTTGAATCATGAACCTGAGTGAACCCCGCGAGCTGGCGCCGCTGCTCGAAGCCTTTCTGTTGGCCTCGGGAAAACCGCAATCCCTGGAGCGCCTGTTCGAACTCTTCGAAGAAGGTGAGCGGCCGGAGCCGGCGGTTTTCAAAAAAGCGCTGATCATCCTGGGCAAGTCCTGCGATGGCCGCGCATACGAATTGAAGGAAGTCGCTTCCGGCTATCGCCTGCAAATTCGCGAAAAGTTTTCGCCGTGGGTCGGTCGTTTGTGGGAGGAGCGCCCGCAACGTTATTCCCGGGCGATGCTCGAAACCATCGCGCTGATTGCCTATCGCCAGCCGATCACCCGGGGCGAGATCGAAGACGTGCGGGGTGTGGCGGTCAACAGCCAGATCGTCAAGACGCTGATGGAGCGCGAGTGGATTCGCATCGTCGGTTACCGCGACGTGCCGGGCAAACCGGCGATGTTCGCCACCACCAAGGCGTTTCTCGACCACTTCAACCTGAAAAACCTCGATGATTTGCCACCACTGGCCGAGTTGCGCGAGCTGGAGCCTGATCCGGTGCTTGAGTTCGACGACGCGCCGGTACCGGCCGCGTTGCAGGAACTGGCGGACGCCAGCGCCGAGCCGGAGGAGCCCAAGGAAGAAACCAGCTTCCATACTTTGCTGCTGGAGCTGGACAGCATGGAGGAGGGGCTCAAGACCGACTTCGATGATCTGTTGCGTGATGGTGAGGTGCCTGAAGTTGATCCGGAGCAGACCGACGTCGAACCGGACATCGAACCTGCTCAAGTTGAGCCTGAGCCAGAACCCGAGCAGGAAGACGACATCCTCGGCGTTGCCGAGGCCCGTGAAAAACTGCTTGCCGCCGTTGCCGCGCTTGAACAACCCAAGCCTGAGTTGAGCGACGAGGAAGCAGAAGCCCAAGCCCTGGCCGAAGCCATCGAAGCCGAACGCCGCCAATTCGACGACTGACACTGATCCCAAAGGGATTGATTTTGAACCCACCGGTCGGCGGAAAGCCAGAAACCTTGCATCGATCAGCTAGTCTCTGATGCGCGAACGCCGACATGAGCGTATGATTCGCGACCCTTCGACGATCCCCTCGTCCAAGTTACAGTTTTCAACGTTTCAGGTCCGGCCTGAACAGACCACACCGGGAGGTGCCCAGATGAGTATCAACGACCAGAAAGACGACCAGCCAATCGGCCCAGCAGGCGAAAAACTGCAGAAAGTCCTCGCCCGTATCGGCGTCGGCTCGCGCCGTGATGTGGAAGCCTGGATCAGCCATGGCCGAATCAAGGTCAACGGCAAAGACGCTACCCTCGGTCAGCGCGTCGATATGCATGACGCCATCACCATCGATGGCAAGGTGATCAAGCGCGAAGAAGCCGCCGAGTCGGTACGCCGCGTGATCATGTACAACAAGCCCGATGGCGAAATCTGCACCCGTGTCGACCCGGAAGGTCGTCCGACCGTGTTCGACAAGATGCCGCGTCCGAAAGAAGGTCGCTGGATCAACATCGGTCGTCTGGACATCAACACCACCGGTCTGCTGATGTTCACCACCGACGGTGAGCTGGCCAACCGCCTGATGCACCCTTCCTACGAAATGGACCGTGAGTACGCGGTGCGTGTGCGTGGTGAAGTAGACGACGAGATGATCGAGCGCCTCAAAGCGGGCGTCGTGCTCGAAGACGGCCCGGCCAAGTTCACCGACATCAAGCAGGCACCCGGTGGCGAAGGTTTCAACCACTGGTATCACTGCGTGGTAATGGAAGGCCGTAACCGTGAGGTTCGTCGTCTGTGGGAATCCCAGGGGCTGGTGGTCAGCCGTCTGAAGCGCGTGCGTTTCGGTCCGGTGTTCCTCAACTCCGACCTGCCGATGGGTCGCTGGCGCGAAATGAGCCAGTACGAAGTTGACATTCTGAGCGCTGAAGTGGGCCTGACCCCGGTGGCCATGCCGCAGATGACCGCCAAGAGCAAAGACAAGCTTGAGCGCATGCAGCGTAAATCGTCGCGGCCAATGGCCAAGACGGATCGTGTGCGGACCCTGCGTCCAGCCACCGGTGAGCCGGCTACCAGCCCGCGATCAAACCGTGAGCCACAGATCGAGGGCGAGCGTCCGGGTCGCAAGCCTGCCGCGCGCCAGGACGGTGAGCGTGGCCCACGTACTCCGCGTCCTGCCAACGGTCGCACCGAGCGTGGCGAAGGCCGTGGCGCTCCAGCCGGTCGCGGAACGCCGGTGGCGGACCGTCCGGCCGACACCAAGCGCCCGGCCAAGCCGGCGCCGAAGCGTCCGGGGATCAAGCTGGTCGATGGCGACAAACCGTCGGGCAAGCGCCGCGGTGCGCCGGCCGGATCTGGTCAGCGTCCGGGGTTTGGGCGTCGCAAGCCTGAGTGAAGCAGCGGTAAGCTTCACGTGAAAAACGCCAGCCTTCGGGTTGGCGTTTTTTTTTGCCTGGCTTAAGTGGTGTGGTGTTTTTCAGTCCGCCTTCGCGAGCAGGCTCGCTCCCACAGGGGGGGGTGTCTCTTTGAAAGAACGCATACCCGTGTG
>NZ_JBSVWS010000098.1:0-22511 GCF_054071155.1 Pseudomonas sp. SDO5532_S415
GGGGGGGTGTCTCTTTGAAAGAACGCATACCCGTGTGGGAGCGAGCCTGCTCGCGAAGGCGTCAGCGGTAGCACCACCATGTCCAGATCGGAAAACCAGCGTTACGCCCTGTAAAGAAACACTTACGAATTCCATGGATTGCCCCTGTGAAATCGTCATCTTGCCAAGGCTGTAAGAAAATTCTTCCGCCTATGTCATCCATCGATGCAGTTGCAGCGCTCTAACCCGCTTGTTTCCCCCGCCCCGGCAAGGTGTCATGCGCGCCATGCCTGTCGTGCAGGTGCATAACAAAAAGGAGGCGCAATGAACGCCGCAATCCGTTTCCAGTTCTCAGCGTGGGCCGGTTTTCTTACCGATCCCGTCAATGGCCCGCAAAGGCCTGACTCCCTTTTTGCAGCCGCCCGAGCCTCTCGGGGCGGACACAGGCAATCCCGGCAAACGACTCACTGATCCGTGGTGTCTGGCAGCAGGGGGTTGGCGGTGTACAATGCGCCGCGTTTTACCTGTGACCTCCTGCGCATCTGCGCAAACCTCAAGGCTATCCGCCTTGTTCACTCCGCCACGTCACGAGCGTGTCGGGTTCGATTTCGTCACAGATAAAAACAAACAGGTGACGCATGACCGTTGTAAATACGCTGAACTCCTGGTGCCTGCGCTGGGGTTTGATCGGTGCCGCTTAACGTCTTTTCCAAGCAGCAACGCCTACAGAACATCATCAAACCTTGCGTGAGACCCTTTTCATGAGTGGACAAAACTCGCATTCAGGCGAGCTGAAACGCGGCCTGAAAAATCGCCACATTCAACTGATCGCCCTCGGTGGCGCGATCGGTACCGGTTTGTTCCTCGGCTCGGCCGGGGTACTGAAGTCCGCCGGTCCGTCGATGATCCTCGGGTACGCCATCTGCGGCTTCATTGCCTTCATGATCATGCGCCAACTGGGCGAAATGATCGTCGAAGAGCCGGTTGCCGGTTCCTTCAGTCACTTTGCGCATAAATACTGGGGCGGCTTTGCCGGCTTCCTGTCGGGCTGGAACTGCTGGATCCTGTACATTCTGGTGGGTATGTCGGAGCTGACCGCCGTCGGTAAATACATTCACTACTGGGCACCGGAGATCCCGACCTGGGCCTCGGCCGCTGCCTTCTTCGTGCTGATCAACGTGATCAACCTGGCTAACGTCAAAGTCTTTGGCGAGGCCGAGTTCTGGTTCGCGATCATCAAGGTCGTGGCGATTGTCGGCATGATCGGCCTGGGCAGCTACCTGCTGGTCAGCGGTCACGGCGGCCCGGAAGCGTCGGTGACCAACCTGTGGTCCCATGGTGGTTTCTTTCCGAACGGTGTCAGTGGCCTGGTGATGGCCATGGCGATCATCATGTTCTCCTTCGGCGGCCTGGAAATGCTCGGTTTCACCGCAGCGGAAGCCGACAAGCCGAAAACCGTGATCCCGAAAGCCATTAACCAGGTGATCTACCGGATCCTGATTTTCTACATCGGTGCGTTGGTTATCCTGCTTTCCCTGACCCCATGGGACAGCCTGCTGGCGACGTTGAATGCGTCCGGCGATTCCTACAGCGGCAGCCCGTTCGTCCAGGTGTTCTCGATGCTCGGCAGCAACACTGCCGCGCACATCCTCAACTTCGTGGTCCTGACCGCAGCGTTGTCGGTGTACAACAGTGGTACCTATTGCAACAGCCGCATGTTGCTGGGCATGGCCGAGCAGGGCGATGCACCGAAGGCGCTGGCGAAGATCGACAAGCGCGGCGTGCCGGTGCGCTCAATCCTGGCTTCGGCCGCGGTGACGCTGATTGCGGTACTGCTGAACTACCTGATCCCGCACAGTGCGCTGGAACTGCTGATGTCCTTGGTTGTGGCCACCCTGGTGATCAACTGGGCAATGATCAGTTACTCGCACTTCAAGTTCCGCCAGCACATGAACAAGACCCGGCAGACGCCGTTGTTCAAGGCTTTGTGGTACCCGTACGGGAACTACATCTGCCTGGCGTTCGTGGTGTTCATTCTGGGCGTGATGCTCTTGATTCCGGGGATTCAGGTCTCGGTGTACGCGATTCCGGTGTGGGTCGTGTTCATGTGGATCTGCTACGGCATCAAGAACAAACGTCGTGATGCAGGTTCTGCTGTAGTGGGTTCTGCAACCCGATAAGCCGTCAGTAAAAGAAAATGCCCGTATCGCGAGATACGGGCATTTTTTATGGGCGTTCTGTTTTTCAGGCTTCAGAAATGCAAATGCCCCGACAGGTCGGGGCATTTTTTGTTCAGGCGTTTGGCTTACATGTTCGGGTAAGTCGGGCCGCCAGCGCCTTCCGGTGCCACCCAGGTAATGTTCTGTGCAGGGTCCTTGATGTCGCAGGTCTTGCAGTGAACACAGTTCTGGGCGTTGATCTGGAAGCGCTTCTCGCCGTCTTCCTTGGTCACCACTTCATACACGCCGGCCGGGCAGTAGCGCTGGGCAGGTTCGTCGTAGAGCGGCAGGTTCTTGCTGATCGGGATGCTCGCGTCGGCCAGCTTCAGGTGGCACGGCTGCTCTTCTTCGTGGTTGGTGCCGGAGATGAACACCGAGCTGAGCTTGTCGAAACTGATTTTGCCATCCGGTTTCGGGTAGTCGATCTTCTTGCAGTCGGCCGCCAGTTTCAGGCAAGCGTAATCCGGCTTGGTGTCGTGCAGGGTGAACGGCAGTTTGCCGCCGAAGATGTTCTGGTCGAGCCAGTTGAAACCGCCGCCGACGATGGCGCCGAACTTGTGGATCGCCGGGCCGAAGTTGCGGCTGGCGAACAGTTCGTCGTGCAGCCAGCTCTTCTTGAACGCATCGACGTAGGTGGTCAGTTCTTCGGTGCCGTCCTTGTCGGCGAACAGCGCGTCAGCCACGGATTCGGCAGCGAGCATGCCCGACTTCATCGCGGTGTGGCTGCCCTTGATCTTGGCGAAGTTCAGGGTGCCGAGATCGCAACCGATCAGCGCGCCGCCCTTGAAGACCATTTTCGGCAGCGAGTTCAGGCCGCCCTTGCAGATGGCGCGGGCGCCGTAGCTGATGCGCTTGCCGCCTTCCAGGTACTGCTTGAGTACCGGGTGATGCTTGAGGCGCTGGAACTCGTCGAACGGCGACAGGAAGGTGTTGCTGTAGGACAGGTCGACGATCAGGCCGACCACGACCTGGTTGTTTTCCAGGTGATAGAGGAACGAGCCACCGGTGTTTTCGGTGCCCATGATGTCCATCGGCCAACCGGCGGTGTGGACCACCAGGCCAGGCTGGTGCTTGGCCGGATCGACTTCCCAGATTTCCTTCAGGCCGATGCCGTAGTGCTGCACGTCGGATTCATTGTCGAGGTTGAAGCGCTTGATCAGCTGCTTGCCAATGTGGCCGCGGCAACCTTCGGCGAACAGCGTGTATTTGCCACGCAGCTCCATGCCCGGGGTGTACAGGCCTTCTTTCGGCTGACCTTCGCGGTCAACGCCCAGGTCTCCGGTGATGATCCCGCGAACCACGCCGTTCTCGTCGAACAGTGCTTCCTGAGCCGCGAAGCCGGGGTAGATTTCCACGCCCAGGTTCTCGGCCTGCTGGGCCAGCCAGCGGCACAGGTTGCCCAGGGAGATGATGTAGTTGCCTTCGTTGTGCATGGTCTTGGGCACAAAGAAGTCCGGAATTTTCTGCGCGCTTTCGGCGTTTTTCAGCACGAAGATGTCATCGCGGGTGACCGGGGTGTTCAGCGGCGCGCCAAGTTCTTTCCAGTCCGGGAACAATTCGTTCAGGGCCCGTGGTTCGAACACGGCACCGGACAGGATGTGAGCACCGACTTCGGAGCCTTTTTCAACCACGCAGACGCTGATTTCCTTACCGGCTTCGGCGGCCTTCTGCTTCAAACGGCAGGCGGCGGACAGGCCAGCGGGGCCGGCACCGACGATGACCACGTCGAATTCCATGTATTCGCGTTCCACAGGCTATCTCCTACTCAAGGCTCAACAGTTTTTTTCTAATTTTTAAGGTTTGGTGTCGCATCCATGAATCCCAGCGCAACGTGGGGAGCGGACAATCGATCAACCACCTTTCTCTTTGGGTGGCGCATTATATCTACACCACTCTCAGGGTCCAATACAAACGTTTGTTTGAATTGGCTCAAAGCCAGAGAAATCAAAGTCACGCGGGTTATGAACGGCTATTTTGCCGTATTGACCGGAATAGGTGTTCCGGTCAAGATACGGGCGGTTTTGCGCTCGCCGTAGGCTGAATGTTGGTTTCAAGAGCACCTCTAAAGACAGGGCGATGGCAGTACAAGGTGATGCGCAGTTCAGGTTAGCCGCGCAGTTTACACGCCGCGATATTGAATGACTTGTCGGTCACCACTGACGAACGGTCATGAACATCGTGAGCGATGGTCACTTGACATGAATGCCGGCGTTTTTAGAGGTGCCCTTGCGCCCCATGAGCATCAACCGCCAGGTTCGCCTAGGCGACTTTCTTTTCACCGGAGAGTAACGAGGAATCCATGAAGGTTCTTGTAGCTGTCAAACGCGTTGTGGATTACAACGTCAAGGTCCGCGTCAAGGCGGACAATTCCGGCGTCGATCTTGCCAACGTCAAGATGTCGATGAACCCGTTCTGCGAAATCGCAGTGGAAGAAGCCGTACGCCTGAAAGAGAAAGGTGTTGCGACTGAAATCGTCGTCGTCTCCGTCGGCCCGTCCACCGCCCAAGAGCAACTGCGCACCGCGCTGGCTCTGGGTGCCGACCGCGCCATCCTCGTCGAATCCGCCGAAGATCTGACTTCCCTGGCCGTTGCCAAACTGTTGAAAGCTGTTGTCGACAAGGAACAGCCTCAGCTGGTGATCCTTGGCAAGCAAGCCATCGACAGCGACAACAACCAGACTGGCCAGATGCTTGCTGCATTGAGCGGTTACGGTCAGGGCACGTTTGCTTCGAAAGTCGAAATCAGCGGCGACAAGGTTGCCGTGACTCGCGAAATCGACGGCGGCGCACAGACGGTTTCCCTGAAACTGCCGGCCATCGTCACCACCGACCTGCGTTTGAACGAGCCGCGTTATGCGTCCCTGCCAAACATCATGAAAGCCAAGAAGAAGCCTCTCGAAGTGCTGACTCCGGACGCTTTGGGCGTTTCCACCGCCTCCACCAACAAGACCGTGAAAGTCGAAGCGCCTGCTGCACGCAGCGCGGGTATCAAGGTCAAGTCGGTGGCTGAACTGGTCGAGAAACTGAAAAACGAAGCGAAGGTAATCTAAATGACTATCTTGGTTATTG
This sequence comes from Pseudomonas sp. SDO5532_S415, assembly GCF_054071155.1. NCBI lineage: Bacteria > Pseudomonadati > Pseudomonadota > Gammaproteobacteria > Pseudomonadales > Pseudomonadaceae > Pseudomonas > Pseudomonas sp. SDO5532_S415. Next base: position 5,267 of record NZ_JBSVWS010000098.1, read on the forward strand.
CTGAACACGACAACAAAGTGCTGGCCCCGGCCACGCTGAACACCGTGGCTGCCGCTGCCAAAATCGGCGGCGACATCCACGTTCTGGTTGCAGGCCAGGGCGCTGGCGCCGTGGCTGAAGCCGCTGCGAAAGTCGCTGGCGTGAGCAAGGTCCTGTCCGCTGACAATGCCGCTTACGCGCATCAGCTGCCGGAAAACGTTGCGCCACTGGTTGCCGAGCTGGGCAAGGGCTACAGCCACATCCTGGCTGCCGCCACGTCCAACGGCAAAAACATCCTGCCACGCGTTGCCGCGCAGCTGGACGTTGACCAGATCTCCGAGATCATCTCGGTAGAAAGCGCTGACACCTTCAAGCGTCCGATCTATGCCGGTAACGCCATCGCTACCGTTCAATCGAACGCAGCGGTCAAAGTGATCACCGTGCGTGCCACCGGTTTCGACCCGGTTGCAGCTGAAGGTGGTTCTGCTGCCGTTGAAGCCGTTGCTGCTGCTCACGATGCGGGTACTTCCAGCTTCGTCGGCGAAGAGCTTGCCAAATCTGATCGTCCGGAATTGACCGCTGCCAAGATCGTCGTTTCCGGCGGGCGCGGCATGCAGAACGGCGACAACTTCAAGCACCTGTACGCCCTGGCCGACAAGCTGGGCGCTGCCGTCGGTGCTTCGCGCGCCGCGGTCGACGCAGGTTTCGTACCCAACGACATGCAGGTCGGCCAGACCGGCAAGATCGTTGCGCCACAGCTGTACATCGCCGTCGGTATCTCCGGCGCGATCCAGCACCTGGCCGGCATGAAAGACTCCAAAGTGATCGTAGCGATCAACAAGGACGAAGAAGCGCCGATCTTCCAGGTGGCCGATTACGGCCTGGTGGCGGACCTGTTTGAAGCCATCCCTGAGCTGGAGAAGCTGGTCTAATCCGGCTGCTTCACTTATAAAGAGCCCGACCTTTTGGTCGGGCTTTTTTTTGTTCCGGATTTGATTGGGAGATTGTCGCCATGGATCTGCATCGCGTATCTGGCTGGTCAATGCTTGCGGGGTTGGCGTTGCTGCCGGGACTGGCCGTCGCGGCGGGCAAGTGCGAGCGCCTGGTGGTCACCGGCAGCCCGGATGCGCCACCGTACTTGTGGCAAGACCCGCAAAACCCCAAGCAGCTGGTTGGCGCCAGTGCCGATCTGTTGCAGCACGTGGCGGCGGAGTTGGGCATCAAGGTCGAACTGCTTTATGCCGGCAAACGCTCTCAGGCCCTGGACGAAGTACGCAGCGGCCGCATGGACATGCTGGCCGATGCACCGTTGATGGTCAGCGAGATGCAATCCCTGGACTACATTCATCCGCCGTTGCTGGAGAACGATTACCTGGTCTGGACCCGCAAGGATTCGCCACTGGTCTACAACGACGTGCAGGACCTGCATGGTCATACCGGGGCTTTGTCGGAAAAGTCTCGAATGACCTCGGCATTCGGCACTTTCGCCGAGCAGCAATTGACCCTGTCCCGTACGGCCAACCTGACCCAGGCCTTTCAGAAATTGCTTTTGGGTGAGGTGGAATTTGTCCTCGCCGGACGCTACTCGGGCATGGCAATGGCGCAGACCCTGGGTATGGCCAATGACCTGATCGCGCGCGCGCAACCGGTCGACAAGCCGGGACTGTATCTGGCGGTTTCCCATAACTCGGCCTGCAACGATCCGTGGTTGCGCGGACAGCTGGCCAAAAAGATGACAGAATTGCCCGCGTCCGGACTGACCGAGGCCGTGCTGCAGCGCAATATCGAACGTTGGAATGCGCAGCAGAAACAATCTGTCAGTACCCCAAAACAGTAGGGATTTTTAGTGAGTATTCGACCTCTTTTCGCTGCCCTGGCCGTTCTGGCTCTGGTGGGTTGTGCAGCCGATCCGGCGCCGAATGAACAAATTCGCCTGACCGAGCAGGCACTTGAGCAAGCCAAGGCCGTTGGCGCCACGGCCGATGAAGTACCGGAAATGAAACTGGCCGAAGACAAGTTCAACCGTGCCAAGGGCAGCATGAACGACCAATCCTTCAGGAACGCACGCATGCGGGCCGAGCAGGCCGAGCTGGATGCGCGTCTGGCTGAAGCCCGGGTCCTGACCCTCAAGAGCGAGGCACAATTGGACGTGCTCAACACCCGCATCGCCCGCCTGCGCAAGCAATTGGGAGATGCCCAATGAGCCTCGGGTCGAAAGTTATCGGTGGCTTGATCCTGGCAGGTTGCGTGAGCCTTTACGGCTGCGCGGGTCAGCACAGCGAAGCGGCCTTGCAGCAGGCCGGTGCCGACTTCCAGAAGGTCAAGGAAGATTCCAACGTGTTGCGAATCGCGCCGAAGGATGTGATTCGCGCCGGCGAGTCCCTGGCGCGCGCCGACCGTTTGTCCAGCTATTGGGGCAGTGGGTCCGACGTGGCGCATTACGCTTACCTGAGCCAGCGCTACAGCGAAATTGCTCGGGAGCACACCAATCAGGTGCTCAACGAAGAGCGCGCCGCGAAGCTCGAACTGGAGCGGCAGCGCCTGCAACTGGCCTTGCGTGAGTCCAAGCTGCTCAGCGTGCAGCAACAGGGCAAATGGCTCGAAGAACAGATTGTGGCGTTGGCCACCACCCAGACCGACCGTGGTCTGGTGATGACCCTGGGCGACGTGCTGTTCGACACCGGTGAAGCGGAGCTGAAAAACTCGGCCAACCGCGTGGTGTTGAAGATCGTGCAGTTCCTGCAGCTCAACCCCAAGCGTGTGGTGCGTATCGAAGGTTATGCCGACAGTACTGGCGGCAAACAGGAAAACCTCAAGCTGTCCCGTGACCGTGCGCAATCGGTGGCGGATGTGCTGATGGACCTGGGCATCGACGACAAGCGCATCAAGGTCGAAGGTTACGGCGATGAGTACCCGGTGGATGCCAACGCTTCCGAGCGCGGCCGGGCGCAGAACCGTCGGGTGGAAATTGTGTTCTCGGACGAAAAAGGCCAGCTCGGCGCCGCTCGCTAAGGGTTGCGTCACTGGAAAACCCGGCCTGCCAAGTCAGCGCCGGGTTTTTTTACGCCTGCAAATACCCATGCTTTCCGAAAAAAGCAGTACAGATCTTGCTGACACTGCACTGTATGGTCGACTATTGTGGCAACTGTCCCAGTACACTTCTAAACTGTTCCGGTATCGTTTCCGACAAGAATAAAATGCCTGTGAAATCGAGTGCTGCGTCATGACCAATCTCTTGCTGTACCAACGTATTGCTCAGCAACTGGCCGAAGACATCCGCCGAGGTGTCTATCAGCCGGGGGAGCGCGTGCCTTCGGTGCGCAAGATGAGCTCGCAGCTCAATGTCAGCCATGCCACCGTATTACAGGCCTATGCCAACCTTGAAGATCAGGGGTTGATCCGCGCCCGGCCGCAGTCGGGTTACTACGTGCACCAGACGCCGGCCCTGACCGCGCCGACGCCGGACATCGCCCGGGTCGAGCGCCCGGGGCTGGTCACCCGCAGCAGCATCATCCAGCAGGTATTGGTCGAGTCCCGCCGCGAAGGTGTATTCCCGTTGGGGGCCGCAGTGCCGAGCGTCGATTATCTGCCGGTACGGGCCCTGCATCAGCAACTGGCCAAGGTCACCCGTTTCCATAGCCCCCGTGCCTTCAGCTATATGTTCAGCCCCGGTTTCGAGCCGCTGCGCCGACAGGTGGCGATCCGCATGCGCGATGCCGGCGTGGTGGTCGATCCGTCGGAAGTGGTCATAACCCATGGCTGTGTCGACGCCTTACAGATGTCCCTGCGCGTGCTGACCCGACCGGGCGATCTGATCGCTGCCGAATCACCGACCTACTACGGTCTGCTGCAGCTGGCCGATCTGTTGGGGCTCAAGGTCATCGAGATTCCCAGCGATCCGTCCACCGGCATGAGTCTCGAAGCCCTGCAACTGGCGGCCAACCAGTGGTCGATCAAGGCGCTGGTGCTGACCACACGCCTGAGCAATCCATTGGGCGGCACCATGCCGGAAGAGCGGCAGAAACAGCTGCTGCGCCTGGCGTCGGATTTCGATATTCAGGTGGTCGAGGACGACATCTACGGTGAGCTGATGTTCGAGCAGGGGCGCACCAAGGCGCTCAAGGCCTATGACCGGCTGGACCGGGTGATCTATTGCTCGAGTTTTTCCAAAACCCTGTCGCCGGGCGTGCGGATCGGCTGGATGATCGCCGGCAAGTATCAGCAGGAAATCCAGCGCTTGCAGACCTTCAGCACCCATTCGGCCTGCAGCGTCACGCAGATGGGCATTGCTGCGTATCTGGAGAATGGTGGTTACGACCGGCATTTGCGTTACATCCGTCAGGAATACCGCAAGAACCTCAGCGCCTTCCAGTTGGCAGTGCAGCAATATTTCCCCGAAGGCACGCAAATGACCCGGCCGACCGGCGGTTTCATTCTGTGGGTGAGCCTGCCGGGACGGGTCAACACCCAGGAACTGCACGTGCGTGCGTTGCAGCAGGGCATCAGTATCGCGCCGGGGCTGATTTTCAGTAACACCGAGCAGTTCAATCACTGTATTCGACTGAACTGTGGCATCCCCTGGAACCGTGAGGCAGAACGCGCGTTGATGACCTTGGGCATGCTGGCCACCCAACTTTGCCAGGAGACGGCCAGCGGCTTTTGACGGGGCGGGCGGGTTCTTGTTGTCGGCGCTTGTCACGGCGCCTGCAACAGGCGAGCATATGTCCCCTCTGTCGTTTGCGCGATGTGCGCCGTTGGGTCCATGAAACTGATTCGTAGTGCCGCCTGGTTGTTGATCTGCCTGTTAGTCAGTGCTCAGCCGGTATCCGTTATGGCCGCTTCGGCTCAGGAGAAACCGGCGGCTGGCACGCCTTCGAAAAAAACTACGCCCGCAAAAAAAACTGCACCGGTCAAAAAGAAAGTGGCTGCGGTAAAAAAGCGCCCACCGATTGCCGCCAAGTCTAAGCCGGCCAGTGAGGTGGTGAAGACCCAACTTCCTTCAGCCGACCTGGATCTGAGCCTGCCTGAGGACATGGTCGAGGAATTGAAACCGGTCGGTACCGTGCCATTGCCGAAGCGCGAACCGGTGTTGCCGCAAATGTTCGGTGACAAAAGCAGCCAGTTCCAGCTCAACGGTCGCTTGATCAGCAACGAAATGCAGTTGCAACTGCGCAATGAAGAGCGCCGGGAAGTGGAAGGCGCGGCGCTGGAGTTCGAGTTCAAGCGCTGAATCCAGTCCGTTTGTAACCCGCCGGACAGACGCTTTGTCGGAGACTGGTCAGTCACATACCTCCAACAGGGAAAAACCCACGGTCCGGTAATTTAAAACAACTGTTTTAGCGGTTACTCTGTGCCCCGTCCTTTAACACATTGCCCGTCGCGAGGAGCTCGTCGTCATGAAATGCCGTGAAGGCTGTGGCGCCTGTTGCATTGCCCCATCCATCAGTTCACCCATTCCCGGTATGCCCAATGGCAAAGCCGCCGGGGAACGTTGCCTGCAACTGTCTGCCGATAACCTGTGCAACATTTTCGGCCAACCGGAACGTCCTGCGGTGTGTTCGGCATTCGACGCCGACCCTGAGGTGTGCGGAAGCAGCAGCGAAGAAGCGATCCGGCTGCTTGGCTGGTGGGAGCAAATGACGGCCGCGTGATGTGTGGGTTCGCACCTGCGATCACCTGCGAAAAACCTGGAGGTGATCGCAGGTGCGAGCCGAACGAACGGAACTTCAACAATAAGGAATAAAACTATGGGTTCGCTGCATCGTATGGCTGTTCTGTGTGGGTTGTCGGCTGTATTGGCTACCTCGGTCGCCCAGGCTGAAGACTGGAAGGTCGCCAAGAATGAAGACGGCATCAAGGTGTCCCTGAGTGAGGTGGCCGGTTCCGATTACAAGGCTTACCAGGGCGTCACCCTGATGAAAACCACCGTCGCCAAACTGCGTGCATTGCAGGATGACGTGTCGGGCGCCTGTGCCTGGATTCATGAATGCAAGACCCAGAAGTTGCTCAAGCACGAAGGTGATCAGAGCTGGACCTATACCCAGTTCAATACCCCATGGCCGGTCACCCCGCGTGATTCGGTGCTGCATATCACCACCCTCGAAGGCGCCGACGGCAGCCTGACCCGCAAGCTCGAAGGCGTGCCCAAGTATCTGCCTGAAGAAAAAGGTTTTGTGCGGGTCGCCAAGGTCGATGGCTTCTGGAAGTTCGTTCCGAAGGGCGATCAGGTTGAAGTGACCTATCAGGTGCACACCGAGCCGGGTGGCAGCGTGCCGTCGATGGTGGCCAACAAGTTTGTGGTGGATGCGCCGTTCAATACCTTGAAAGCGCTCAAGGCTCGGGCTGAGAAGTAAGTTTTGATTTGAGCGGGGGCCTATCCGGTTCTGCGGTAACGACCACTAATGGTTCCGTGCCTGCTCATTGCCCTGTGGGAGCGAGCCTGCTCGCGAAGGACGTCAACGATAACGCGCCCTGTCTGAGCGAGCGCGGTGTCCGGGCTTTTTTCGCGAGCAGGCTCGCTCCCACAAGGCAACCGCGGATAGGCACACCATCAAAAGCCCAGGTCGCCACCCAACCACAGCCTTTAATTTGTTTCCGAATATACGTTGCACAAAATTTTCACAAACACTCCAAGACAATTCGCGCGCGCCGACATGCCGGACACTAATCAATGGCAATGCCGCGGTTGATCGTGCACCATTTGCGCACCGCGCAAACCCCGGGGTCGAGTACTGGCCAACAGAGGGCAGGGCGCAGCTGTTTTTTTGAAACTTCAACTTCCAATGGGTCCTAATACGACATGGCAATCCCGGACGCCCTGAGTCAGCAGCGAGCCTCGAGTCGCCTGCTGCAACCGACCGTCAAATCGCATCTGGCCTACACGCTGTTGTGCGCTCTGGTCATGATGGTGATGTTTTCAGCACTGCGCCTCGCGCTGCTGGTCTACAACCGTGAAATGATCCTCGATACTCCAGCCTCGACCTTTATCGAGGCGTTCGCCAACGGCCTGCGTTTCGACCTGCGTCTGGTGGTCTACCTCAGCATTCCGCTGATCCTGGCGCTGTTCAGTGCCCGGGCCATGGCGGCGCGCGGGTTCTTCCGTCTGTGGCTGACGGTGGCCTCCAGCATCGCGCTGTTCCTGGGCCTGATGGAGATGGACTTCTACCGTGAATTCCACCAGCGCCTCAACGGTCTGGTCTTCCAGTATGTGAAGGAAGACCCGAAAACCGTGATGAGCATGCTCTGGTACGGTTTTCCGGTGGTTCGCTACCTGTTGGCCTGGGCCGTAGGCACCTGGATCCTCAGCCTGGCGTTCAAGGGCGCCGACCGTGCCACCCGTCCCCGTGGTCCGTTCAGTGGCGGCAGCATCAGCACACGCCAGGTCGCGCCCTGGTACGCACGTATCACGGTGTTCGTGGTTTGCCTGCTGATCTGCGTGGTCGCGGCCCGTGGCACCTTGCGCCAGGGCCCGCCGATGCGTTGGGGGGACGTCTACACCACCGACTCCAACTTCGCCAACCAACTGGGCCTCAACGGTACGCTGTCCCTTGTGGAGGCGGCGAAGAGCCGGGTCTCCGAAGACCGCGACAACATCTGGAAAGCCAGGTTGCCACAACCGATGGCACAGCAGACCGTGCGCGACATGCTGGTGATGAAGGACGACAAACTGGTGGATGGCGAGACCGCCGCGGTGCGTCGCGACTACCTGCCACCGGCCGACAAGACCTTGCCGATCAAGAACGTTGTCGTGATCCTGATGGAAAGCATGGCCGGTCACTCGGTGGGCGCACTGGGCGCACCGGGCAACATCACGCCCTACCTCGACAAGCTGTCGCAGGAAGGCCTGCTGTTCGACCGCTTCTTCTCCAACGGTACCCACACCCACCAGGGCATGTTCGCCACCATGGCGTGCTTCCCGAACCTGCCGGGTTTCGAATACCTGATGCAGACGCCGGAAGGTAGCCACAAGTTGTCTGGCCTGCCGCAGTTGCTCAGCGCCCGTGACTACGACGATGTATACGTCTACAACGGCGACTTCGCCTGGGATAACCAGTCGGGTTTCTTCAGCAACCAGGGCATGACCAACTTCATCGGGCGTAACGACTTCGTCAATCCGGTGTTCTCCGACCCGACCTGGGGCGTGTCCGACCAGGACATGTTCGACCGTGGCCTGGAAGAACTGAAGGCCCGCGACGGCAAGGACAAGAAACCGTTCTATGCCTTGCTGCAAACCCTGTCCAACCACACCCCATACGCCTTGCCGACACCATTGCCGGTCGAGCGTGTAACCGATCGCGGCAGTCTGAACGAACATTTGACCGCCATGCGTTACGCGGATTGGGCGCTGGGTCAGTTCTTCGAGAAGGCTCGCAAGGAGCCGTACTTCAAGGAAACCCTGTTTGTCGTTGTCGGCGACCACGGTTTCGGCAACGAGCGTCAGATCACCGAAATGGACCTGGGCCGTTTCAATGTGCCGATGCTGATGATCGCACCGGGCATCCAGGAAAAGTTCGGCAAGCTTGACCACACGGTCGGCACGCAAGTCGACATCGTGCCGACCATCATGGGCCGGATCGGTGGGGAAGTGCGCCATCAGTGCTGGGGGCGCGACCTGCTCAACCTGCCTGAGGGCGATACCGGTTTTGGCGTGATCAAGCCATCGGGCAGCGAGCAGACCACGGCCATCGTGACGGTTGACCAGATTCTGGTGCTGCCAAGGGACAAGGACATGGCGCCGAAGATGTATCGCTACGAACTGGGCGCCAAGCCGCACGCCGAAGTCGTACCGGATGCACCGGGCACCGCCGAGATGAAAACCAGACTGGAAGCGTTCCTGCAGACGGCGACCAAAAGCCTGATCGATAATACCGCCGGTGTCATCGATGGCAAGCCGGACTGAGACAGGCCCCTCGGGGGCTGATACCGATCAGTCAAGCCTCTGCGCCTGACCGTCAAAAGCAGTAAAACTGAATCCGATGCCTGTCCGGGCATCGGATTTTTTTATGCCTTTGAGGGACTTGGTGTTTGGCAAATCAAGGCTTGTACCTGTCAACTTTGACAGTAGACAGCCCTGGGGGATGGGCGTTTTATACAGGTGCTTGCGCCGCCTGAGCCGACGTTTGCAACAGCGACGTTGATAGCGGGCAGTGTGGCAAGGATGAGTGTCGATCTGTTCCTGTCTCTATGGCTTTCGGGCCATGTCTTGGTCATGCAGTGGAACCGCGTTGGAAGACATTCCAATAGAAACATCGGAGTTGGCATTGGCTCTTTCTGGCCGGCCACTTCGGTTCAGGTGGTTCACCGCGGGACGCTGAATCAGCAGATTTGTCCGACGGGTTGAAACACTTGGCTGACGAGTGAGGCTTGCTTCATGACTAAGTCTGTCGGTGTGAATCGTTTGCTGTGGCTCGTGGGGCTGGTGGCGCTCGCCGCTGTGATCGCTCTGGTGATGTTCGCCAGAACTTCAGAGCCAACGCCCTCACCTCAGTCCTGTACCGCGCCCGATTATGAAAAGGGCGCGCTCTATGAGCAGGGGCAACAGGTTCAGCATGCCGGCCAGCAGTTTGAATGCTGGAAAGATGAAGAGGCACCACTTGGCGTCGGCAGTTGGCAGTGGTGCAAGCTGCCGGTCTATGAGCCATTGGTTGCCGGCGGTCCGTGGAAGGATGCATGGAAAGAACTCGGTGAATGCGACGGCTTCGAAGGCAATCGCCTGACCTTGAGTTTTGCCACCCTCAGCGGCAAGGCACCCCTGAAACCGGCGGTGCCCGGTGTTGCGCGTGCTGATCAGATAGTCACCGGTACCTTGCGCTGCAAGGCCGAGGAGATTGCGATCAGCGCGACGGCCAACGAAACGATCCACCTCGATAATCTGAAAGCTTGCGACTATCAACTGGTGATGAACAGCGCTGATGGCTACATCCCGCTGAACACCCCGCGCATTGTCTCGTTCAAGGAGGCGCAGGGAGAAGAACAAGCGGTGACGGTGAAGTATCGGCCGCCGGTGGACGTGAACAAGCTCAGTGGTTTGCCGGGGGTAAAAATCGAGCTGTTTGCCCAGGGACTTATCCAGCCCCGGCAGATGGCCATGGGCAAGAACGTGTTGTATGTCGGTTCCAGCGCGATCCCGTCGTACGTCTATGACGGAAAAATCGCCGACATGATCTACGCGTTGCCACTGGATGGAGCGGGCAAGCCGACGGGGATTTACGTGATCGCCAGCGGTCTGGAAGAACCCCATGGCGTGGCGTATCGCGATGGCGATCTGTATTACTCGACCACGGGTGGCCTGTATCGCTTGCGTGACGCGGACGACCATTACAAGGATCCGAAACCCGAGCGGGTTTTCAACTTTCCGGCAGATGACAAGGTGTTTCCCTTGCCCCCCTTGGCGTCGGGTTCGAACACTCGCATCTGGCACCAGAAACACCCCTTGCGTTTCAACTCGCTCGATCCGTCGGACAACTGGCTTTATACGGCGGTCGGTATTCCCTGCAACCTGTGCATGATCCCCGCCGACAAGCGTTACGGGACGATCTTGCGTTACTCCCTGGAAACCGGCGAGTCCGAGATTCTGGCCAAGGGCGTACGCAATTCAGTTGGCTTCGACTGGAATCCCAGCGACGGCAAAATATTGTTCAGTGACAACAATCGCCAGGGCTTCCCCAATCCTGATGAAGTCAACGTAATCAGTGGTCGCGGGGTGCATTTCGGTGTGCCTTACCTGTTTGGCAAGAGCATCCCTGGTTTCACCCCTGAGGAATACCAGAATCCGGGTGTGATCCAGCCACCGCTGGTGCCTGGCGCCATTGTTTCTGACAAGCCGCTTGATCAAATCAATCCGGTTGATTATGTAGCAGCCGCTTTTGAATCGGGGACCAACACTGCACCGCTCGGTGTCAAGTTCTGGAGCGGTTATCCGACCACCCCCGGTACCCAGCGTTTGCTGGTCGCGATGCACGGTGCGGGCTCCACCGTCCGCCCGGGCATGGATATCCAGATGCTGACCATTCAGGGTTCACGAGTGGTCAACCAGATCCCGCTGATCAATGACTTTGTGCAGGATCCGAATAATTTTGATGTCTATTGCCTGGACAACTCGTGCATAGGCCGCCCCGTCGAGTTTCTTCAATTGGCCGATGGCAGTCTGCTGATCAGTGACGACGTCGCAGGGGCAATTTATCGCGTGCGGTATGACGCGACGGGGCTGCCGCCGACTCAATTGACGATACGCCCGATGCTTCCACCACCCGGCCTGGAAAACAAGATGATCAGCGGTTACCTGATTGCCCCCGATGGCAATAGCCGGCTTGTGCAGGTTTCATGGTTCCCGGGAGACACTGCGGCGGCGCTGGTTCTCAATGGGCTTGCGTACGGCGATTATAAGTTGCGACTCAATGATGTGGAAAACTACATTCCCGTGGTGCGCAACACCTCCGTCACGCTATCGGAAACCAGTCAGAAAAAGACCATCAACCTGAGTTACCGCGAGCGGCCGGTCAAACTTGAGGTCGAAGTGACGATCAAGGCCCCCCCAAAACCTGCTTCGGTCTCCGATCCTCAATGGCGCATCAGCCTGGTCAACGCGGCGAAGAGCAACGCTGAACCAAAGGTCATATCCGTTCCGTGGGGCGGCAGTACCCTGCAGAAATTTGACTATGGCAACTACACAGTCATCTACCCGTTTTACTCAAAAGAGAAACCTGTACCGGAGCTGGAGCGGGTGGTGATTGATGAGTCCAGCGAGGACCGGCAGCTTCCAGCCATGGCCTACCAACATGTCGAGAACCTCGGCGAGTCGGTCCTGGCGGGCGCCTGTACAAAATGTCACTCGGTCGAGTATTTCGACAGTGCGAGCAAGGCCTTGCTCTGGAGCGTGGCGGGGCGGGACGCGCTGGTCAGTCACATCCAGACCATGCCGGTATCTGGGCATTGCGATAAAACCTGTGCGACCCAGATCAGCGATCACTTGTTCGACAACGTCTGGAAACCTTACCTGGATCAGGGCGAATCCTATGGCGCACGGCAGTTGCGATTGCTCACACCCAGTGAATACACCGCCAGCGTCAGGGACATCCTGGGTGTGAACATCAATCCCGATAAGCTGCCGGCCGACAAATCCGAAAAACACTTTAAATACCCGGGTGAAGCGGATTTGGGCGTTCTGCAGCCAGAGGACGTCAAAGCATTGTACGACGTGGCCTTGGCGGTGGCCGATGAGGTTCCACCAGCACGATTGAAGGCACTGGCCATCTCCCGGGTCGGGACCGATCTGGTGACCTCCCTGGGCTATCAGCTGTTCCGTCGACCCGTGACTGACGCGGAGCGTTTGCGTTACCAGACACTGCTCGACGAGGAGGGGGCGTCCGCCCTGATTACCGCGTTCTTGATGTCGCCGCATTTTCTCTATCGCTCGGAGCTGGGGACGGCGACAGCCATGGCAAGCGATGTGTACCAACTAACGCCGTTCGAAGTCGCGACCGCACTCTCTTTCGGCTTCCTGGGCACTACACCGGATGTTGAACTGTTGGGCAAGGCGCAACGCAACGAATTGCAGACCTCACAACAGATCTCCGCGGAGATTGAGCGAATGATGCAAACGGATCGCGGCATCGAGCAGTTCAATCGCTTTATCAGCTATTACGTCAAAACCATTCGCGGTGTTCAGGAAAAACCGGGACTCACCAAGTCAATGATTGAGCTCATGGCGCAGGAGCAGTATCTGCTGAGCAAAAACATGATGTTGAGTTCAGGCACCCTGAATGAGTTGTTCAACCCCGGTTACACCTATCTGAATAAGGCGCTGGCTGAGCATTATGGTATCAGCGGTGTGACGGGCAGCACGATGCAAAAGGTCGCGGTGGACGAAAAACGGGGAGGGCTGTTGCATCTGGGGCGGACACAGACGGCCACGTCGGACTTCGAGGCCACCTCATTGGTCAAGCGCGGAATCATGATTCGCGAGCAGTTGTTCTGCCGTGAGTTCGGCGCCCCGGTGGAGCCCGATCCTGTAGGTCCTGTTTTTCCGGATCGGCCCTATACCACCCGTGAGCGCTGGGATTTGATCAACGGTGAGCAAGCGTCAGGAGGGCGCTGCTGGCAATGTCACCAATTCATGAATGACACCGGCTCCGCGATGGAACACTACGATGCGGCCGGTCGTTATCGTACCCAGGAAAAAGCCTACAACTATGAGCAATATCCACAGATGTTGCCGATCAAGGCCTCCGGTCCCTTCTTGAGTTCGACGGGCACCGAGCACATCAATGACGTTCGCGGTATCGCCAACATTATTCCACGGCATCCCGCATCCCAGTTCTGCATGGCCGAGAGTTATTTCCGGTTCGTGTTCGGCAACAAATCGGATGCATCGACCTCGGGTACCGTGAAGACGATTGCCGATGGCTTGAAAGCCTCAGGTTCACTGACAGAGATGCTGCGGAACCTGGGGACTTCCAAGGCGTTCATTTACAAGACCGAGAGGCATTGATCATGGGCATTTTGAAAAGTCGTCGGCGTTTTCTCGCGGGCCTGGCTGCAGCAGGTGTCTATGGTCCCTTGACCCAATTCGGGTTGGCGCGCATGGCGTTGGCGGGGCAAACGCAGCAACCCAAGTTGAAGGCCCTGTTTGTGATACCCCCCGATGGGTTGGCAACGGACTCCTATCGAGGCGGTGCATTTGGTGATGGGCTCGGATTGTGGCATCCCGAAGCACAGGGGATGGATACCACGGTTTTTACCTTGAAAGACGTCAGTAAGGAGCTGGAGGCTTATCGCAGCCAATCGTTGTACGTGCGCGGGATTAAGTCGGGGCCGGGAAACTCGGGCCATGACAACTGGAACTTCATACTGCGTGATGACGCACGGAGCAAATCGTCTATTGACGTTCTGCTGGGGCAAGCGCTGCCGGGTAATGAGCCGTCGCATCGCAGCCTGTTTTCCGGCCCGCACGCCGGGACTGACGGCACGCCCTGGTATGTGTCGTTTCGTGATAATGCGATTCGCACGCCCTATCAAGACCCTAAGCTGATGGCAGAATCGTTGTTCAAGGCGCCGGCTCAAACTCGACGCGCACTGGAACCCGGGGCCGGAAAGTTGCTGGAGACCTCCCTGGCGGATATCCAGGAAATCAAAAGCAAGCTCTCCCCCGGGCAGCGGCAAAAACTTGATACCCATCTGGACTCAGTGGAGCAGGTCATCAAGGACCTTGAAGATGCACGGCCACCCGTGGGGTGCGAGCCTGTGAACCCCCCGGAGCTGGATTTTCGCTCGGCTTTGCACCGCACCCGCACTCAGGCCGAGCACCATAAAGTGGTGGCCACCGCCTTGAGTTGCGGGATTACCCGCGTCGCCACGATACAGATCGGGCGCTCGGCGGAGTCGCTCAATATCCTTGATGTCAGTCCTACCAATAATCCCCACGATTGTGCTCACCGTCGGGCGGGTGAAACCCTCTGGAGGGAAACACGGCAATGGTACGTCAAGCAGGTCAAACTGTTGATGGATGAGCTGGCCAGACATGAGGATCCAGACATGCCCGGCCACAGCCTGCTCGAATGTCTCCTGGTCATAGTCACCAGCGAAATGGCTGACGGAGAGCCCGAGCACTCGATCGATATGCCGCTGCTCTTTATGGGGGGCGCATGCGGGCTATTGAAAAGCGGGGACGGTGCAGGACGGTATCTCAATATCACGTCACAGGCCGATTATACGCACCACACGGGGAACCCGGTCATCGGCAAGAAATTCGTCGACATGCAGCGGATCTGGGCAACCGTTGCCCAGGCCGCCGGAACCAGCGTGCCGTATAGCGGCAATATCGACCCGGTCAGCGGGATATTCACTAACGTATGAAGCACAAAGACGATGCCAGTCAGGTTGACTGACTGGCATCGTCTTTTCGCGGGTTTTGTTTGTTTTTCAGACGTTCATATCTTGCCGAGTAACAACAGGATCAGTATCACCACCAACACTACGCCGATGATACCGGACGGGCCATAACCCCAACTTCTGGAGTGCGGGAAGACCGGCAGACCACCGATCAGTAACAGGATCAGAATGATGAGTAGAATTGTGCCCATGTCTATTTCCTTGCTGTAAGAATTCAGGAATGACCTAGTCGTTAGTGGTCAGCGGGAATGCGATTAATTCGAGCTGCTTAAAAAATCCGACTGTTGGGCATCGAAGAAAATTCCAAGTTTTTTTAATGTTTTTCGAACAAGGGATTATTTCCTTTCCAGTGACATTAGTTGTCGGCGACGCTTCCCGGGTTTGCTCGGGCCATTCAGCAATCTGATGGAGCGTGGGTCGGACATTATCCTTCGCTACACTCGACGCATCTTCCCCGGAACAACAAGGCTGTTTGCTATGCAAAATCGCATGATGATCACTGGTGCGGGCTCTGGCCTGGGTCGCGAAATCGCGCTGCGCTGGGCGCGTGAAGGCTGGCAATTGGCCTTGTCCGACGTCAGCGAACCTGGTTTGCAGGAAACTTTGAAGTGGGTACGTGAAGCCGGCGGCGACGGTTTTATCCAGCGTTGCGACGTGCGCGATTACAGTCAGCTGACAGCCTTTGCCCAGGCCTGCGAAGTGAAACTCGGCGGCATCGATGTGATCGTCAACAATGCGGGCGTGGCATCGGGCGGGTTCTTCAGCGAACTGTCCCTGGAAGACTGGGACTGGCAGATCGCGATAAACCTGATGGGCGTCGTCAAAGGCTGCAAGGCCTTCCTGCCATTACTGGAAAAGAGCAAAGGCAAGATCATCAACATCGCGTCGATGGCTGCATTGATGCAAGGCCCGGCCATGAGCAACTACAACGTGGCCAAGGCAGGCGTGGTGGCGTTGTCCGAAAGCCTGCTGATCGAACTGGCGCATCAGGAAGTCGGTGTGCATGTGGTCTGCCCGTCGTTCTTCCAGACCAACCTGCTGGACTCATTCCGCGGCCCGACCCCGGCCATGAAAGCCCAGGTCGGCAAGTTGCTGGAAAGTTCGCCCATCAGCGCTGCCGACATTGCCGACTATATCTACCGACAGGTCGCTGCCGGCGAGTTCATGATCCTGCCTCATGAGCAGGGCCGTATGGCTTGGGCACTCAAACAGAAAAACCCGCAGCTGCTGTACAACGAAATGACCGTGATGGCCGACAAGATGCGCGCCAAGGCCAAACAAACCGCCGGCTGATCTTGCCCGCAAGCGTCGGCGTCGCTAGGGTGGCCGCCATCGGCCATCCTCGCGAGACGTGCGCATGCTCAATTACCTGTGGTTTTTTCTGGCGGCGCTGTTCGAAATCGCCGGTTGCTTCGCCTTCTGGATGTGGCTGCGTCAAGGCAAGAGTGTCTGGTGGGTGCTCCCGGCGTTGCTCAGCCTGACCTTGTTCGCGCTGTTGCTGACCCGCATCGAAGCGGCCTACGCCGGTCGCGCCTATGCCGCTTACGGCGGTATCTACATCATTGCCTCGATTGGATGGCTGGCGGTGGTCGAGCGGATTCGTCCGTTGGGCTCGGACTGGATCGGCGTGGCGCTGTGCGTGATCGGGGCGAGTGTCATCCTGTTCGGTCCGCGCTTTTCCGCCTCCTGACGGATTGCGCCTTCATTCAAACGCCCCGTCGGACGTTTCCGTCAGGGGAGTTTGCCGTTGGCTGTCAGTTCGGTCTGGATTACCGCCGTTGCCTTGAAGGCTCGCCCTGAGCCGGGCATCTTCAAGGTCCGGTAACCTTGAAGGACGAAGGCCATGCTTGTACTCAGTCGCGTTGTGGGCGAATTGATTTCCATCGGTGACACCATTTCCATACGCGTCCTTGCCGTCAACGGAAACAATGTGCGTTTTGGCGTCGAGGCTCCCCGGCACATCAACGTGCACCGTTGCGAGATCTACGAGCGGATCCGGCTCAAACTGCCTCGCAAGAAAAAATCAGTCGAATAGATGTTTGGGCACATTGTGCTTGAGCATCAATTGGCATTGCTCGCTTTCCGGGTCGAAGACGATCAGTGCCTGGCCTTTGGTCAGCGCCTGGCGCACGCGAAGGACGCGGGTTTCCAGTGGCGTGTCATCGCCGTTGTCGGTGCCGTCACGGGTGACGAAATCTTCGATCAGGCGGGTCAGGGTGTCGACTTCAAGTTGGTCGTGGGGAATCAGCATGGGGCACCTCGGCTAAGCAATGGCGCGATGCTACGGCGAATGGGAGGTCGCCGCTAGCCTACGGGTTTGCATTGTTTGATCCGGCCCCTTCGCGAGCAGGCTCGCTCCCACAAGGTACGCGGTTCA
>NZ_JBSVWS010000099.1:0-22161 GCF_054071155.1 Pseudomonas sp. SDO5532_S415
CCCACAGCTTTGTCGGTGGTCGCGAACAAAACCGCCAGCAAGGCGCCTTGCTCAGCGAATACGCCTACGACGATCAGGGCCGCCTGCACGCCCACGCCGTCAGCCAACAGCAACGTCCGCGCTACCGCCGCGATTATGCCTACGCCGCCAACGGCAACCTCCTGCAGATCAGCGACAGCCGTCACGGCCAACGCCGCTACCAGTACGACCCGCTCGACCGCCTGACCCATGTCCGCCACGCCCATGAGCAAGACCCGGAAAACTTCAGCCACGACCCGGCCGGCAACCTGCTGATCCACGACCGCCCCGGCCCCTGGCACCTCAAGGGCAACCGCCTGCGGCGCCACGCCGACCGGCATTACGACTACGATGCCTTCGGCAACCTGATCCGCGAACGCCGTGGCAATGCCGTCACCGCGTACCGCTACGACAGCCAGCACCGCCTGATCGGTCTCCAGCTGCCGGACGGTCGCCAGGCCTGCTACCGCTACGACGCCTTCGGCCGGCGCATCGCCAAGACCGTCGACGGCCACACCACCACCTTCTTCTGGCAGGGCGATAACCTCATCGCCGAAAGCAGCCCAACCCACTACCGCAGCTACCTCTACGAACCCGGCAGCTTCCGCCCGCTGGCGCTGCTCGACGGCAAAGGCCCGAAAAAAGCCTGCCCGTTCTACTACCAACTCGACCACCTCGGCACCCCGCAGGAACTCACCGACTACGGCGGCGACATCGTCTGGTCGGCGAAATACACCGCCTACGGCAAGCTCAGCCAACTGACCCACGGTGGCGGCGAACAACTCGAACAACCGCTGCGCTTCCAGGGCCAGTACTTCGACACCGAAAGCGGCCTGCACTACAACCGCCATCGCTACTACCACCCGGACACGGGACGCTACCTGACCCCGGACCCGGTGAAGCTGGCGGGTGGGTTGAATGCCTACCGGTATGTGCCGAATCCGACGGGGTGGGTGGATCCGTTGGGGTTGACTGATTGTCCGGGGCCGCGTAGGGCGAGTTGCTTGGTGCCGGATGGTGTGGATGGGGCTAAAGTTGATGTTGGGGAACCAGCGCTACCCAATGTAAGTCCCGGACTATTCGCAAAGGAAGAGATTCATAGACTGAATGACAGTCAGGGTATGCATATGGTTGGGAAACATGGTCCGGAGGTTCCTGATAGAGCTTTCATACAAAGAGCAATTGACGGTACTGACCCAATCACTGGAAAAACTCCCAAGAAAGAAAAAGGTAATCCAAGTTCGAGATTCTATAATTATGAACTAATGCTCAAGGCCTACATGCTAGCAACGACGAGAACGGAACATGGGTTGCCACGTTTTACAGGAAAGGATGGTAATGGAAACGACATTGTTAGAATGAGACTTTTCGGTGCTGGTGAGGGCTATTTTCCAAATCCAAAATCGAAGCAAAATCCGAAGCATATTGGATTGGATGGCTTCGAGATGAAGTTTGATTCTGAAACCGGTGTGCCTTTTACGTTGTATCCGATTAAATAGAGTGGAAAATTATGATTGACCCTGAATCTGGAAAGCCGTACATCCCTACTCCATCTTACTTTTTGGGGTGCTTTGATATTTATGATCGTGAAGAAACTCTAGGCGAGGAGCTAGAGAAGTTTGATCCAAATAACGTGGAGGATCGGGAGGTTCTAATTCTAAAATATTGCCTGCCTAGAAAGCGATCCTATCGTCAGAGGTTTTTACTTTACAAATGTTTAGAACAGGCCCTTCAAGATGATGATTATGATTTTCAATCATTGTTAAAGTATGATCCTGAATCGTATTCATCTTTTCCCGATGGTTGGGATGAGATGGAAAATGCCAGAGCATTCTTTGAAGATATCTTTCGCTTGGCGTCTATTGCATGGAAAGAGGACCTTGAAAAGGCCAGTCTTGAAGATAAGTCAAGTTGGTAGTTCTGTTAGAGGTGGAAGAATAAGGTATGCAGGGGGAATATGGATCTGAAGTTTTCGATGTCACCTTAAGGCAGCGGTAAGCTATTAAGAAAATGACAAATACGCCTATACATTTTTCGATTGATTCTCTTGGTGGATCGTCGTGGCTAATAATTCTGAAGGAAAGCATCATTAGATAGCTGTTTGTATAAGTTTAAAGGTGTATAAGGCGTCAAAGTCATCGAAACTCGCTTAATCAGGCAAATCCAGTTGTGGAGATGAATAGCTTGAAAAAGTGTAGCGTCTATGTTGAATGGCGAGTTCTGAAGTATGCCGTTCTAAATAATTGTAAAAAGGAGGTTCATCGTGCGAACTACGGATAAGCGTGTGGTGGAAAATTCGGAGTCTGCTGTTCAGCAGCAAACCACAACTCACGAATTTCATTGCGAAAGTAACAAGTGGAGAGCCGTTCCAAGCTCTCAATTTGTAAGCTATAGAGCGCAATTGAACGCCTATAATGAAGCGATGACAAGGGAAGCCAGAAGAATGTCGCGCTTTACCGGGGAAGATAGTAAAGGTAATTTGGTAGTGCGAATGGAGGCTGAAAATGTGGGGCGTGGGTATGAACCTAATCCTTTAGATCCCGAGAATCCGCGTTATATTCCTAATATGAATGCCTTTGAGATGAAATTTGACTTTGAGACTTTGCAGCCTATAGCGCTCTATCCGATAGAGAAAATATAAGGCTGATGCATCCTTTTCTTGATGTCCCATATAATCCATGCTTAGAGCATTTTCTCGGTGGTTTCGATATCTATGATCGCGAGGAAAGTCTTGGTGTTCAATTGTCGGGGTACGATCCTGACTGTCCTTCAGATAGAGAATTATTAATAACTCAGTTTGTTGTCAAGCGCTTCGCTGGATTGAGCTATAGGCACAAGTTTGTTTTGCTTTCTGTGTTGGGAGAAGCGCTTGAGGGTGATTCGAGTGTTTTTTTCGAAGTGTTGGAACATGATCCGATGTCTTATTCTTTGCTTCCTCCGGGGTGGAATGAAATGAAAGATCCAAGGGCGTTTTTTGAAGATGTGTACGTTAAGTTGTCCGAAGCTTGGGTAGATGATCTATATAAGGCGAGTCGCGAAGACCGATCAAGGTGGTGAAGTTGGCGCGTGCTATAGTTGTTTTTATAAGTGTAATTTGATTGATAGAGGTTTCGATTTGTTGAAGGTTGTTGAAAAAGAAAGAAGCGCAAAATTGATTGAGCAGATGGATGAGGCAGGGTGCGTATTTAAATTTGTGGTTCTTTCGCCTGATCCGCAAGATAAAGTGGACGAATCCTATCATCGACAGGGCTTGGTTGTACTGCATGAGGAATTAATGAATAACGCAAGGCAGTGGCACGAAAGTCTGATGCAGGATAAAAAATACGAGGGTTATCCGGAGCCATTCATTAGTTGGGAGCTAGAAAATGCTATCTCGACCCCATTAAATCTAGATGAAATACGTAGTCTGACACTGACGGATAGCACTGATGTCTTTGAACGTTTGGCACTATATGCTTCCTTTATAAATCCTCCGTATCGTGCGCGATTTAAAAAAGGGGTAGAGACTAAGGGCGTTTTTAATGAGTGGTGTGACGTTCTTGGGTTAAATGAGCTAGATGATGTTTCGGTACTGAATTGGGTTGAAGGATTTCATACGGGTTTGCATGAAAAAAATGATACTTCGAGTGTAGCGCCATGGAGTAATTATTTTTATCCAGGTTTGGAATGGTGGGGTGTGTGGTGTTTAACGATCTGGAATCCTAAGCGACGGACTTTAAGTGCGTTGATCGCGAGTACTACGGACTGATTAAGTGTTGTTTGGATTTCGCGTTGTAGATTATGAAATTTCCGGGCAACGTCCTAGGAGATTTCCTTCAAGTTCTAGCGGTTTCCATGAACTGGTGCGGAGCTGGGCTCATCGATAGTCTTTTGGCGGTCACTGCAAATTCAGTGGCAGGGTGTGGAAGCCTTCTATCGTTAGGCGCGTCAGGCGCCACCAGTTCGACGTTATCGTCTGTGTTTCATGGTGGCGGCTGTGCGCGGGGCGCTTTCGAGTGCGCCGGGTGCCTAACGTCCCGGTCTTCCACACCTGTGTACAGCCGCCACCTTTTGCGTGGAAGTGATGGTGTGCGGCTCCCGTCCATACGTTAGGAAATAGAACGATGAAAACACTAACTCCCGATCCACCCTACGAAAAACCAATCCCCCACCCCGAAAACCGCTTCATGGCGCTCACCAGCAACTGCTGCGAAATGCCCACCCTGTTCGTCGATACCCACGCGCCGCTCGACGTTTTGACCGACGCTGCCAACTATTGAATCCGGGCTGTCACCCAGGTGCTGGAAAACCTGTCCATGCGTGGTTCAGTGGAGTGTGAATCCTTCATTCTCAGTGATTTTGCCTTGCTCTGTGCCATTCCGTTGCGCGATGGATGTGATGTGTTGGATGTGGTTGGGCGGAGGTTGCGGGGGCGGTGCTCAGGGGCTTTGTAGCGGGTTAATCCAAGGCATTTGTATTGCCTGTACGGGCCTCATCGCTGGCAAGCCAGGCTCCCACAGGGTTTTGTGATGGGCGCAAGAATCGCGAACGACATAAGAACTGTGGGAGCCTGGCTTGCCAGCGATGGCGTCAGCCCGGTCAGCGCTGTCCCGCCAACCAGACCGGTTCAGGCCCAGGCACCGCCAGGCTATCAATCACATGCACGCTGTACCCCGGCACATTTTTCGCGTGGTGTTTGGCCTGTGATGCCATCTCTGCCAACTGGCTGGCGTCGATGGCTCCGCAGGCCTCGGGATGCAGGTGCACCACGCCGATGGACAGGGACAGCAGCGGGAATTCCTGGCGCACGCCCTGGCGGTTGGGGGCGATGAAGCAGCCGGCTTCGAGGTGTTCGCTGCGGTAGAAGCGTCGGCATTGGCTCTGGAAGTCGTCCAATAGCTGGTTCAAACGTTTGCCCCAGTCTTCCGGGCCGAGCAACAGCAGGAAGTCGTCGCCGCCGATGTGGCCGACGAAGTCGCGGGACGGGTCGACGCGGTCGTTCAGGCATTGCGCCAGGCACAACAGGACTTCGTCCCCACGGCCATAGCCGTAGATGTCGTTGAAGGGTTTGAAGCTGTCAATGTCGACGTAGCAGATCACCGATTCCCGCTTCTGTTGCAGCAGCCGTGTGAGGCATTGCTGGATCGGCACGTTACCCGGCAGCAGGGTCAGCGGGTTGGCGTAGCGGGCCTGCTGGATTTTCAGTTCGGTGATCAGTTTCAGTACATCGATCACCCGGCCCAGGCCCAGGTAGCTGCCGTTGAGGGTGATGATGAAATCTTCTTCAATGCGTTGCCGGGCGCGGCTGGTGATCAGGCGGCTGACCTGTTGCAACGACTGACTCATCTCGACCGCCAGGAAGTCATCGCTCATCAAGCGGCTGATGGGTTTGCGGGCGAACAGGTCGGTGGCAAACGGCTTGAGCAGCGCGTCCGAGAGCGAATGCCGATGGACGATGCCGCACGGCTGACCCTGATCGTCCAGCACCGCCAGCGAGTTCAGGTTGGCCTGGCGGCGGAAGGCTTCGAGGACGTTGGCGGTCGGGGTGTTGCGGCCCACCGCGGGCTGGTCGTTGAGCAGGGCGCTGAGGTCGCTGGCTTCGTCGTTCAGCACCACGGCGGGATTGTCCTGGCGCGGCATCAGGGGCCGGGCATCCCGGGGCGGATGTTCCTGTGGGCGGCAAAGCAGGTAGCCCTGGACCAGATCAACGCCCATTTCGGTCAACACCGCCAGTTCTTCCGGCAACTCGATGCCTTCGGCGATTACCTGCGCCCGTGATGCCTTGGCGATTTGCAGGATCGAGCCGACGAACTCGCGCTTGAGCGCATCCTGATGAATGCCGTCGATGAAATGTCGGTCGATCTTCACGTAGTCCGGGCGCAACTCCGACCACAGGCGCAGGCTCGAGTAGCCTGCACCCAAGTCATCGAGGGCAATGGAAAACCCCATCGCCCGGTAGTGATGCAGAGCGGTTTGCAACAACTGGAAATCGTCGATCGGCGTCTGTTCGGTGAGTTCGATGACTACTTGACTGGGCGGGATGCCGAAATCCTGCAGCAGTTGCAGGGTGCGGCCGGGCTGGTGTGCGGCTTCGAGCAGGGATTCCGGGGACACGTTGAGGAACAGCTTGCCGGGCAGTTGCTGGTCATTGAAGCGTCGACATGCGCTCTGCCGACAGGCGATTTCCAGTTCGCTCAGGCGGCCGGCCTGGCGGGCGACGGCGAACAACGCAATGGGGGAGTGCAGCGGACTGTTGGAAGGGCCGCGGCTGAGGGCTTCGTAGCCGAGAATCCGTCGTTCGGAGAGGCAAATGATCGGCTGGAACAGGCTGTGCAAACCGCCTTGAGTCAGGATTGAACTCAACGCACTCAGCTGTTCGGTTGTGGTCATGGCAATCTCTGGCGATAAAAAAAGGACTGGGCGGGCTCTTGGTAAAAGAGCACGCCCAGTCCTTTATTTCACGACAGAATGATGACTGTTTGATGAAGCTCCGGGGAGCTTCAGCATTAAATTGCCATCATCTTGCCAGTCACCACTCAGTGCTTGGCCACCGCGGTGTTGAGCTTGAGGTAGTCCAGCAGAATGCGCCCGGTTTCGCTCAGGTAGGCGTCGTCTTCCGGCTTGGTCTTGTCCGGCTCGGCCGCGAGGGCGTCTTCGTCTTCTTTCTTCAGCTCTTTGAGCGGCTCTTCGCCCTTGGCCTTGCGACGGATGTTCTCCATGGCCAGTTGCTTGGCTTCGATGTCGGCGTGTTGCGCACGACGCTCGGCTTCATTGAGGCTGACGGTTTTTTCTGCCATCAGCTTCTGCGCCAGGGCCAGTTTGTCGCGAATGAACACGAATTCCGCGTCTTTGTTCGTACGCACGTCGTGCTCGGATTTGAGCTGGGTGATGTACGGTTTGAATGGATCGGCAGCCGGCTTGATCGCCGCTTTGATGGTGTCCCACGGCATGGCTTCCGGCAGGGCGCTTTCGCCGATTTCCTTGGTGTCGATGATCGACGGGTAATCGATATCCGGCAGTACGCCCTGATGCTGGGTACTCTGGCCGGAAACCCGGTAGAACTTGGCCAGGGTCAGTTTCAGCTCGCCATGGTTCAGCGGCTGGATAGTCTGCACGGTGCCTTTGCCGAAGGTCTGGCCGCCGATGATCAGTGCGCGGTGGTAGTCCTGCATGGCACCGGCGAAAATCTCCGACGCCGAGGCGGACAAGCGGTTGACCAGCAACGCCATCGGGCCTTTGTAGAACGCGCCCGGGTTTTCATCTTCCAGTACATCGACGCGGCCATCGGCGTTACGCACGAGCACGGTCGGCCCCTTGTCGATGAACAGGCTGGTCAGCTCGGTGGCTTCCTGCAAGGAACCGCCGCCGTTGTTGCGCAGGTCGATCACCACGCCGTCGACCTTTTCCTTCTGCAACTCGGTCAGCAGTTTCTTGACGTCGCGGGTGGTGCTCTTGTAGTCCGGATCGCCGGCACGGAATGCCTTGAAGTCCAGATAGAAGGCCGGGATCTCGATGACGCCGAGTTTGTAGTCCTTGCCATCCTGCTTGAGGTTGAGCACCGACTTCTTCACTGCCTGATCTTCAAGCTTCACCGCTTCGCGGGTGATCGGCACGATCTTGCTGGTCTGGTCGTTCGGCGCATTGCTGGCCGGGATCACTTCCAGGCGCACCACGGTGCCTTTCGGGCCGCGGATCAGCTTGACCACTTCGTCCAGGCGCCAGCCCACCACGTCGACCATTTCTTTGTTGCCTTGGGCAACGCCGATGATCTTGTCGGCCGGAGCGACCTGCTTGGTCTTGTCCGCCGGGCCTGCCGGCACCAGGCGCACGATTTTCACTTGATCGTTGTCGCTCTGCAACACGGCGCCGATGCCCTCCAGGGACAGGCTCATGTTGATGTCGAAGTTTTCCGCGTTATCCGGCGACAGATAGTTGGTGTGCGGGTCGTAGGACATGGCGAAGGTGTTGATATACGCCTGGAAGATGTCTTCCGCGCGGGTCTGGTCCAGACGCGCCAACTGGTTCTTGTAGCGCTTGGTCAGGGTTTCCTGGATTTGCTTGGAATCCTTGCCGGCGATCTTCTGCCGCAGTACTTCGTCCTTGACGCGCTTGCGCCACAGGTCGTCGAGTTCCGCGGTGGATTTGAGCCAAGGAGCGTCCTTGCGATCGATCAGCAAGGTTTCCTTGGTGGTGAAGTCGATCTTGTCGACGCCTTTGTTCAGCTCGGCAAGGGCGAAGTCCAGACGCGCCTTGACGCGGTCCAGGTAGCGCTTGTAGATGGTGAACCCGGCGTTGAGGTCGCCGCTTTTCAGGAAGTCGTCGAACTGGGTCTTCCACTTGTCGAATTCGGCAATGTCGCTGGCCATGAAGTAGCTGCGCGACGGGTCGAGCAACTTGAGGTAGCTGTCGTAGATGATCAGCGAGCGCGCGTCATCGAGCGGCGGCTTGCTGTAGTGGTGGCGCTTGAGCAACTCCACGACGTTCAGACTGGCGATGACTTCGTCGCGATCGGGTTGAAGCTTGTCCCAGCTATTGGCTGCGAATGAACTGCCGGACAGCGGCAAAAGGCCGATACCGATGAAAAGAGCGAGGGCGGTGCTGGGGAACAAACGCTTCATGTTGATTCGACGCGGGGACAATTGATAACGCATATTAGGCCGTCTTTGAAGTCGCCGGTTCCACATGGGCCGGTCGCATAATGCAAAAAGCCCGGCGGTACAGCTTCGGGCTCAGTCCAGACTCACTATGGAGGCACTGTGAAAGCATTGCAAGGCGTTGACGGTCAAGTGGAGTGGGTTGAAGAGCCTCGTCCGGCGTGTGATGTAGGACAAGTTCGCATTCGAGTGGCGGCTGCGGGGCTCAATCGCGCCGATTTGTTGCAGAAGGCCGGTCTTTATCCGCCACCACCGGGGGCCAGCCAAGTGCTCGGTCTAGAGTGTTCGGGGGTGATCAGCGAGGTCGGCCCGGGCTCGTCCTGGCAAGTGGGGGATCGTGTTTGCGCCTTGCTGGCCGGGGGCGGGATGGCCGAAGAGGTGGTTGTCGACGGACGGCATGTGTTACCGGTTCCCGACGAAATGTCGTTGGCCGAAGCCGCTGCGTTGCCGGAAGTGTATGCGACCGTCTGGTTGAATTTGTTTCAACTGGCAGCGCTCAAACCGGGCGAAAAAGTTCTGCTGCATGCCGGAGCAAGTGGAATCGGTTCAGCCGCCATTCAGCTGTGCAAGGCCTTTGGTAACCCTTGCTGGGTCAGTGTCGGCTCCGCCGAACGCCTGGCCTACTGCGAAGCGCTCGGTGCCCAGGGGGGCGTGGTGCGCACCGGCGATCTGGAAAGCCTGAGCGACCTCGGGCCGTTCGATGTCATCCTCGATCCGGTGGGCGGCGACTACGCTGCGCTGAACCTGAAATTGCTGGCCGGTGACGGTCGTTGGGTGCTGATCGGTCTGATGGGCGGCCGCGAAGCGAAGCTGGATCTGGCGCAAGTGTTGGCCAAGCGCGTGCAGTTGCTGGGGTCGACCCTGCGCAGCCGCGACGATCAGTTCAAGGCGGATCTGTTCAGCGATCTACGCCTGCATGTCTGGCCGCTGTTTTCCGAAAAACGCCTGAGCCCGCAACTGTCCAGGGCCTTCCCGATCAAGGATGCCGAAGCGGCGTTTGCGGAGTTGGCGAGTAACAAGGTGGCGGGCAAGCTGGTGCTTGTGATCGACGAAAGCCTGACCTGACACAAAACGCCTGTGGGAGCGAGCAGGCTCGCTCCCACAGGGGATCTTGGTTATTTCCAGATGTGGATCGGCCAACCGGCTTTTTCGGCCTGCTCGCGCAACACCGGGTCCGGGTTGACGACGTGCGGGAAATCCACCTTCAGCAACAACGGCAAATCATTGCGTGAGTCGGAATAGAAGCTCGCACCTTCGAGGTTTTCCTCTTCGGCATCCAGCCATTCCAGCAACCGGGTGATCTTGCCTTCGCGGTAGGTCAGGGTGCCAACGGTGTTGCCGCTGTATACGCCGTGCGCCACTTCCAGTTCGATGCCGAGAATCTCATCGATGCCCAGGCGCTCGGCAATGGGCTTGACCAGGTGTACACCCGAGGCCGAGATCACCAGGATGCGGTCGCCCGCCTTGCGGTGGGCGGCGATGGCCTTGGTGGCGTCGCTGAAGATGATCGGTTCGATGAAGTCTTCCACCCAGGGCCCGACCAGATGCTCGACTTCTGCCGGGCTGCGGCCGATCAAGGGTTCCAGGCTGAAGGCCATGTAGTCCTCCATCGCCAGGTGGCCCCGGCCATAGGCATCCATCAGCTCCTTGTCACGACGCAGGAAGGATTCGCCGTCGACCCAGCCGAGGCGGACCATTTGTTCGCTCCACAGCGAGGCGCAATCGCCGTGGATCAGGGTTTCGTCCAGATCAAAAATTGCCAGGGCCATCGGGTTCTCTCTGTGAACAGCTGCAAGCTTCAAGCTTCAAGCTTCAAGCCGCAAGAAGTGAATTTAGGTGGTCAGCAGTCTACAACTTGAAGCTTGCAGCTTGTAGCTTGCAACTGCTTTCAAGCTACCTCACACAGGGCCGTCGGATCGATGGAAAGCGCCAGGCGCTGACCATCGGGATGCAGGTCAGAAGCCGAGCGGTTGAGCACGTCCACCACCAACTCCACACCCCGGGCTTCGATCCGGTAGCGGATCACGTTACCCAGCAGGCTGTGGCTGCGTACTTGCGCGTCCAGTTCACCGTTCAGGCTCAATTCGATGGCCTCAGGGCGGATCGCTATACGATGATTGACCGGCCGCTGCAGCAGTTTCGTCGCGCTCTCGGCGTCCAACAGGTTGTAGTTGCCGATGAACCCGGCGGCGAACACATCCACCGGCGCGGTGTACAGGGTTTCGGCGTCGCCGCTTTGTACGATTTTTCCCTGATTCATCAGGAAAATCCGGTCAGACATGGTCAGGGCTTCTTCCTGGTCGTGTGTGACGAAAATCGTGGTCAAGCCCAGTTCACGCTGGATCTGACGGATCTGCTCACGCAAGTGTTTGCGAATCCGCGCATCGAGGGCCGACAGCGGTTCGTCCAGCAGCAACAGGCGTGGGCGGGTGACCAGGGAGCGGGCGAGGGCGACACGCTGGCATTGGCCACCGGACAGCTGATGCGGATAGCGGGCGGCAAAATCTTGCAGCTCCACCAGTCTCAGCACTTCGGCGACGCGCTTCTGGCTGTCGTCGGCGTTGACCTTCTGCATGCGCAAACCGAAGGCGACGTTCTGCTCGACGGTCATGTTGGGGAACAGCGCATAACTCTGGAACACCATGCCGATCCCGCGTTTCTGCGGGCTCAACGGCACGATATCGACACCATCGAGCAGAATCTTGCCGCCATTCACCGAGGTCAGGCCGGCGATGCAGCGTAGTAGCGTGGATTTGCCGCAACCGGACGGGCCGAGCAGGGTGACGAATTCACCTTTGTGGATTTCGCAGTTGATGTCGCTGAACACCGTGGTGCCTGCGTAGTTTTTCTGTAGGTGTTGGACGCTGACATAGCTCATTCGCTTTTGTCCTTGTTCAAGATATTGGCCGCCCAGGTCAGAACCAGCACAAAGAAGAAGTAGGAAATCACCAGCGCACTGGTGAAGTGGCCGCTGCTGTTGCGCATGTTGTTGAGGTAGACCTGCAGGGTTTCGTAACGGGTGCCGACGAGGATGTTGGCGAACACGAACTCGCCGAACAGGAACGAGAACGACAGCAGCAACGCCACCATCAGGCCCTTGCGCAGGTTCGGCAGCACCACCAGGATCGCCGCCTGGAAGGTGCTGGCACCGAGCAGTTGGGCGGCGTCCATCAGGTCGCGCAGGTTGATCGCTTGCAGGTTGTTGGTGATTGCCCGGTACATGAACGGCAGCGCCACGGTGAAGTAGCAACCGATCAGAATCCACGGCGTGCCGACCATGGCGAACGGCCCTGAACCATAGAGCTGCAACAATCCCACCGACGACACCACGGGTGGCACGGCGAAGGGCAGCAGGATCAGGATGTTCATCAATGCATCGAGTTTCGGAAAGTGGTAATGCACCACGAACAGCAGCGGCAAAATCAGCACCACCGAGAGAATCAGCGCTCCGATGCAGACCAGCAGCGATTGGCCGAAAGCACTCAGGAAACGCGGATCGCTCCACAGCTGCACGTACCATTTGATGCTGAAACCACTGGGCAGAATGGTGGCCGACCAACTGCTGGAAATCGAGTAGATAAAGGTGCCGAGCAGCGGCAGCAACAGAATGATAAACAGCAGGTAGACCACTACCCGGTGGTAGATGCCGACGGGGCCCAATTCAGCGCGAGACATGGTAGCTCCTCTTCAACAGCAGCTGATGCACGACGGTCACCAGGGTCATCAACGCCACCAGCACTACGGCCAGGGCACTGGCCAGGTTCGGGTCCAGGGAAATATCGCCCGAGACCATCGCCGCGATGCGGATGGGCATCACGTTGAAGTTGCCGGTGGTCAGGGCGTACACCGTGGCGTAGGCGCCGAGGGCGTTGGCCAGCAGGATCACGAAGGTGCCGAGCAGTGCCGGGGTCAGCACCGGCAGGCCGATGTGGCGCCAGAACTGCCAGCCGTTCGCGCCGAGCAGCGCGGCGGACTCGCGCCAGTCTTCGCGCAAGGCGTCGAAGGCCGGGTAGAGCAGCAGCACGCCAAGGGGAATCTGGAAGTAGGTGTAGAGAATGATCACCCCGGTTTTCGAATACAGGTTGAAGTCCTGAATGATTCCGGCCTGTTTGAGCAGGATGGTGAAGCTGCCGTTGAAACCCAGCAGGATGATGAACGCAAAGGCCAGAGGCACGCCGGCGAAGTTGCTGGTCATGTTGGCGAAGGCGTTGACGAAGTTGCGCAGCTTCGAGTCGACCCGTCGCAGGGAATAGGCACCGAGTACCGCGATAATGATGCCGAACACGCTGGACCAGAAACTGATCTCGAGGCTGTACTGGATCGCCTGCCGGTAAAACTTCGAATCGAAGATCCTGATGAAGTTGGCCAGGCCCCACCCGAATTCTTCCGATTCCAGGCTATTGATCATCACCCACACCAGGGGGGCGATTTCGAACACGATAAAGAACAGGGCGAAGGGTACCAGGCACAAGGCTGCCAGCCATTTGCCGCGCATCATGGAGGTCACTTGAGCAGCTCCCGGCACACAGGTTTGTCGTGGGGCACGCCCAGCAGCTCGCACACGGTGCCGCAGATCTCGGTCTGTCCTGGCGTGGCGTTGGCGTTGAAACTGAACGCATCGCCGAGCACGAACAGCGGCACTTCGCGTTCCTCGGGCAGCAGACCGTTATGGGAGCGGTCGTTGTTCATGCCGTGGTCGGCGGTCACCAGCACCTGGTAACCGGCGTCGAGCCAGCCTTGCAGGTAGTCGGCGAGGATGATGTCCGCCGAGCGCGCGCTGTTGCGGTACTGCGGGGTGTCGAGGCCGTGCTTGTGCCCGGCGTCGTCGATGTTCATCGGGTGTATCAGCAGGAAATTCGGCGCATGGCGCAGGCGCAGGTTTTCGGCGTCGGCGAACAGGTGCGAGTCGGGGTAGTGATCGCTCCAGTAAAAATGCCCGTGCTGGATCGGTAGAGCAGGGTCGTTGGTGTGACGATCCCGGGCCGCCACAAACGGTGAGCGGTTATACAACTCACTGACCCAGTGATAAGCCGCCGCGGCGGTCTTCAGGCCGGCGTC
Organism: Pseudomonas sp. SDO5532_S415; assembly: GCF_054071155.1. Classification (NCBI taxonomy): domain Bacteria; kingdom Pseudomonadati; phylum Pseudomonadota; class Gammaproteobacteria; order Pseudomonadales; family Pseudomonadaceae; genus Pseudomonas; species Pseudomonas sp. SDO5532_S415. The sequence goes on from NZ_JBSVWS010000099.1 coordinate 13,710, forward strand.
GGTGGCGTAGTGATAGATGCTGCGCTGGTTGGACAGGCGCGAGACGTTGTTGTGAACGATGCCGCTCTCGATCGGCGTGACGCCGGTCAGGATGCATTCGTAAAGCGGTCGGGACAGGGCCGGCAACTCGCACTCCAGCTTGTAGAGCGCTGCGCGTCCTGCGCCGACGTAAGCCTGCAGGTGCCCCATGGCGTGGCGCGCGACTTCGTAATTGAGGCCGTCGAGCACGACAAGGATGACGTTGTGCTTCATAGGGGCAAAAACTCCGCAAAACAGGAATGTGAAATTCACTCGGTCCACTGTGGGAGCGGGCTTGCTCACGAAGGGGGCTTAACATTCAGACCAATGTTGAATGTCAGAGCGCTTTCGCGAGCAGGCTCGCTCCCACAGGGATTTCCATCAGATCCCGAAGCGGGGATCTACCGCGTCATTTCATTTCTACGATGACTTCTTCGTTCCACTTCTGCGGCAGGGCTTTGGAGGTCTTTTCCCACGCATCCGCGTCCTTGATCGGCGTGACCTTTTTGTACTGCTCGTTCGGCAGCAGCTTGGCCTGGACATCGGCGGGCAGGGTCAGGTGCTCGGCGCGGATCGGACGGGCGTTACCCTTGGCCAGGTTGATCTGGCCGGCGTCGCTGAAGATGTACTCGCGGGTCAGCTTGGCGGCGTTCGGGTTCTTGGCGTATTTGTTGATGATGGTGGTGTAGCCGGAAATCACCGAGCCGTCGGAAGGAATCAGTACGGTGTAGTCATCCGGATTGGCCATCTTGGCCTTGTAGCTCAGGCCGTTGAAGTCCCAGACCACGCCGACTTCGATCTCGCCTTTTTCCATGGTGGCGATGGTCGGGTTGGCCATCGACAAGCGACCCTGCTTGGCGATGTCAGCGAACAGATCCAATGCAGGCTTGAGGTTTTTCTCGTCGCCACCGTTGGCCAGCGCAGCAGCCAGAACGCCGTTCGCAGCTTGGGCGGCAGTGCTCACGTCACCGATGGACACCTTGTATTTGCCGGTTTTGAGGTCAGCCCACTTGGTTGGCGCTTCGGAACCGTGCAGCAGCTTCTTGTTGACGATGAAGGCGATAGTGCCGGTATAGGCCAAGGCCCAGTGACCGTCCTTGTCTTTGGCCCAGGTCGGCACCTGGTCCCAGGTCGATGGCTTGTAAGGCTGTGTGACGCCTTGTTTGACTGCAATCGGGCCGAAGGCTGCACCGACGTCGCCGATGTCGGCACTGGCGTTGTCTTTTTCCGCGGCAAACTTGGCGATTTCCTGAGCCGAACTCATGTCGGTGTCGATGTGTTTGAGGCCGTAGTTCTTGGCCAGGTCGGCCCAGGTGCCTTTCCAGTTGGCCCAGTCATCGGGCATGCCGACACTGTTGACCGCGCCTTCCGCTTTCGCAGCGGCTTCGAGGGTTTTCAGATCATCAGCCGCCATGGCGGCGGTGCACATGGCAATGGTCGAACCTAACAGTGTTGCCAGGAAAAGCTTTTTCATTCCGAAGCTCCTATGGGTGTTTTCAACGCTGCGATTGCGGTGGTGTTGGTCTAGGTCAGCAATACCTGAGCCAATCTAAGGACGTTCGATGACACTTTGATGTCGTTCGTCGCCCGGTCGGGCTTTTTTCGGCCCGACGTTGGCGGGTGTCCGGTAAGCGTAGACCATCGACAAAACCCCGCAGCGCAAGGACTTGGCCGATGTATTGCAGGTTTTTGAACGGCCGGCGCCGACGACCGTCCGGTCACTTGTCATCTCTCAGTCATCTGCACTGCCTACGCTTGCAGGATGTTTAATGAGCCGATTTGTTGTGTGGTTCTGCCCCGAAACAGTGCTGGTCTAGTCCAGATAGGTAACGTTGATGCGCGATGAGGCAATAAAAGCGGTGACTGCCATTGGCCAGGTGCTCCAGGAGCAACTCGATCACGGGCTGCTCGCACCGGGAAGCAAACTGCCGGCCGAGCGCAAGCTCAGTGAGTTGTTCGGGACCACGCGGATCACTGTGCGCGAGGCATTGTTGCAACTGGAGGCCCAAGGGCAGATTTATCGTGAAGAGCGGCGTGGCTGGTTCGTTTCACCGCCGCGTCTGGCCTATAACCTGATGCAGCGCAGTCACTTTCACGCGATGGTCAGCGCCCAGGGGCGGGTGCCCTCTACCGAAGTCATTTCAGCGCGATTGCAGCCGGCGTCAGCGGCGGTCTGTGCCTGGTTGCAGTTGCCGGCGCTGTCGAGCGTGATTCAGATCTGCCGTTCGCGGCGCATCGATGGGCGACTGGTGCTGTATGTGGAGCACTATCTGAATCCGCAGTATTTCCCGGGGATTCTGGATTTCGATTTGAATCAGTCGATCACCGAGCTGTATGCACGGCACTACGATTTGCATTACGGGCGAGTGCGTTTCGAGATTGTACCGACGGCGTTGTCGGTGGATGCGGCGGCGGCTTTACGGGTGTCGGTGGGGAGTCCGGGGTTGCGCATTGCGCGGGTCAATTACGATCAGCATGAGCGGCTGATCGACTGTGACCTGGAGTTTTGGCGCCATGATGCGATTCATGTCGGAGTGGATGTGGTGTAGGAAGTGATACCGCGTCGTTCCCTTCGCGAGCAGGCTCGCTCCCACATTTGATCTTCGGTGCGACTCAGGTCCAGTGTGGGAGCGAGCCGGCTCCGGGCGGCGTTCCGACGGAAGCGGTCGAAAGACCAACCCATCAATCAGTCGGATACATCCTTCTGCGGACCACCACCGGCCGTGATCACCTGCACACTCATCCTTGGTGTCGCCAGATCCATCCCCGCTTCATCCAGATGCCGTTTCAACGACAGGTTGAACGCCCGGGACACTTCCCACTGCTTGATCGGCGCAGTCTTGAAGCGGGCGCGCAGGATCGCGTTGCCGGATTCGAAACTCTCCACCCCCTGGATTTCCAGCGGCGACCAGATATTGCGTCGTTGCAACGGGTCGGTGCGCATTTTCTGGCCGACTTCACGCATCAGTTTGATCGCATTGTCGATGTCCATGCTGGCCGGTACGGCGACCCGGAAGATCGCGTAGCCGAATTCCCGGGAGTAGTTCTTGATGCTTTTGATTTCGCTGAACGGAATGGTGTGGACGATGCCGTCGATGTCCCGCAGGCGCACGGTGCGAATGGTCAGGCCTTCGACGGTGCCCAGGTGCCCGCCGACGTCCACGTAGTCGTCGATGGCCAGGGAGTCCTCGATGATGATGAACAGGCCGGTGATCAAGTCGGCCACCAGCGATTGCGCGCCGAAACCGATGGCCAGGCCAATCACGCCGGCACCGGCCAGCAGCGGCGTGACGTTCATGCCCATGTTCGCCAGGGCGACGATCAGCGCGATGATGAAAATCGCCACGAACAACACGTTGCGGATCAGCGGCATCATCGTCTGTGCCCGGGCGTTGGCCAGGCCCTTGCGCGAGCGGGTGAGGGCGTGGTGCACGGCAGTGTCACTGAGGATCCAGATCAGCCAGGCAAAAATCAGCGTGCCGCCGAGGCTGAACAGTTTGACGCTGACTTCATGGCCTTCGCCTTCGGTGAAGCGGATCAGCGACATGCCCCAGACCCGCAAGCCGAGTTCGATGAACACCAGCCAGACCAGCAGATGGGCAAGGGTGTAGAAGAAGCTTTTCAGGCGCTCGGAATACAGTGCATGGCGTTTCACGCTGCGTTGCGGTTTGAGGGCATGGCGACGCACCAGACCGTTGATGACCATGCACAACACCAGCAGCACCGTACAGATCAGCGACTGACGCAACGCGGTGCTGGTATCACCGGCTGAAACGAAGGTGGCGAACAGCGAAATACCCACCAACACCAGCGCCGGCACGAACCAGAAGGTGCCGAGAATCTCGATAGTGTCGCTGAGGGCGCGGCGGGTCAGGCGCCGGGACAGTGGCTGGTTACGAATCAAATGGGCAATCGGACGGCGAAAACGCAGGATGAACAACCCCGTGGACAGCGCCGCCAGGACATTGGCCACCGTTGCGGCGGAGTGCGCCAGATGCACGCCGAGGCTATCGATCAGGCGCGGGTCGCTCAGGGCTTCACCGAAAGCCGCGAAGCTGCCGATCAGCCACAGCGGCCGAAAGGCCTGATGGCGCAGGATGTATAAGGCACGATGGCGATGCGGACCGTCGAGCAGGGAAAAGGCGATCACGCAGACCGCGGAAAAGCAGGTGCCGACCACCAGCGCGTAGGCCAGCACCATCGCCAGGCTCTTGCCCAACGATGAAGGCAGGGCATAACTCATGTACACCGTGATGACCAGCGCGATCAGCCACGGGCCGAGCTTGCGCAGGGCGAAGCGCAGCATGTCCAGGGCCCTTGGGTGTTGCGGCAGTTCTTCGGTCAGGCCGAACCGCATGCGGACCCGATGGCTGACCCAGATCAGTGCCGCCGCGAGCAGGCTCCAGACCATCAGAATCATGGCGAAGGCGAAGATGATGGGGAGCCATTCGTTGGCTGGCAGCACCAGCGCGGTCAGTTCGTCCTGAGCCCGTTTGAATTCGTCGGACCAGCGCGTGATCGGGCTGTCGGCACCGGTAAATTGTTTTTCGAAACTGGCCAGGGTCCCGCCGATCAGGCCCAGCACGCCTTCTTCGGTGGTCGGCTGGGCCTTTTTCGTGGCGTCGCGCAGTTTCTTCAAATCCGTCAGCAGCTGGGTGCGCTGCTGATCGTTTTCCAGTGACTTGATGACTTCGTCGAGGGATTGCCCGAGGGGCTCCTGCGCTTCCGGCTGGGTTTTCGCCGAACTGTTGAGCAGGTTCGGCAAGCCGACTGCCTGGGCTGGCGCCATCGGCAGCAACGTCATCAGGCAGACAAGGAAAAAGCACGGCAGGGCAAAAAGACGAGCGAACACTGGGCGGTCAACCTCGGAGTGAGCGGGTCGACCGAGTGTACGAGCCCGTCAAAATCAATGCGAGTCGGGGGGAGGATTTATTCGTTGAGCTTGGCGAGGATCTTGACCACCACGGTGGCGAGGATCGTCAGCATGCCGATCCACATGGCGAATACGCCGGCGTTTTTGTCGCGAAAGTTGAAACCGAGCGCCAGCAGGATCATCCCGGCGAGAATCGGGATCAGCATGGCGTGGAACGAAGACATTGAAATCATGACGACTGCCTTGTCGGGAGGGATGGTTGAAGTCTAGGTTGCTTTTGGATGATCGCTGATGAGGTATGTCAAAAATGAGTCCGTTGAGCAGGACCATTGTGGCGAGGGAGCTTGCTCCCGCTGGGCTGCGGAGCAGCCCCAAAACCAGCCATTGCATCCTGCAGATAAACCGCATTCGCCGGGATTGCGACTGCTTCGCAGCCGAACGGGAGCAAGCTCCCTCGCCATAGGGGCGGTTACGGCAGCTCGCGGCAGGCGTAGAACGCGCTCAGCACTTTGACCAGGTGCGCCAGATCATGGCTGCCGCACAGCTCGCGGATCGAGTGCATGGCGAAGGTCGGCAGGCCGATGTCCACGGTGCGCACGCCCAGCTGGCTGGCGGTGATTGGGCCGATGGTCGAGCCGCAGCCCATGTCGCTGCGCACCACGAAACTCTGCACCGGCACTTCTTCGGCCATGCACAGGTGGCGGAAGAACCCGGCGGTTTCGCTGTTGGTGGCGTAGCGCTGGTTGCTGTTGACCTTGATCACCGGGCCGGCGTTGAGTTTCGGGCCGTGGTTGGCATCGTGCTTTTCTGCGTAGTTGGGGTGTACGCCGTGGGCGTTGTCGGCCGAGACCAGCAGGGATTTCTGAATGGTGCGTACGAATTCATCACCTTCGGGCAGCAGGCGACGCAGTGTCTGCTCCAGCATCGGGCCGTCGGCCCCGCAGGCCGAGCACGAGCCGACTTCTTCGTGATCGTTGCAGACCAGTACGCAGGTTTCGTCGGTGTCGGCCGTCAGCAGGGCTTGCAGGCCGGCGTAGCACGACAGCAGGTTGTCCAGGCGTGCGCCGGCAATGAAATCGCCGTGCAGGCCGATGACCGCGGCGCTTTGCGTGTCGTAGAAACTCAGCTCGTAATCGAGCACCACGTCGGCGTTCAAGCCGTGTTCGCGAGCGAGTTGGTCGGTGATCACGGCGCGGAAATCCACGCGCTCGTCGCCGGCAAATTGCGCGAGGACCGGTGGCAGCTCGGTCTGGGCATTGATGGCCCAGCCCATGTTGGCTTCACGATTGAGGTGGATGGCCAGGTTCGGAATGATCGCGATCGGTGCCTTGAAGTCGATCAACTGGCTTTCGACCTTGCCGTCACGGCGGAAGGTAACGCGGCCGGCCAGGGACAGGTCACGGTCGAACCATGGCGCCAGCAGCGCACCGCCATAGACTTCGACGCCCAGTTGCCAGAAACCCTGGCGTTGCAGTTCCGGTTGCGGCTTGACCCGCAGGCACGGACTGTCGGTGTGGGCGCCGACCAGGCGGATCCCGCCGTGCAGCGGCGAGTGGCGGCCCATTTTGATCGCAACGATCGAAGAGTCGTTACGGGTGACGTAGTAGCGACCATTGGCTTCGGTATGCCATGGCTCGCGTTCGTCGAGGCGTTGATAGCCCGCCGCTTCCAGTCGCTGAACCAGGCTGGCGGTGGCATGGAACGGGGTAGGGGAGGCCTTGAGGAAGTCGATCAGGCCTTGGTTCAACTCTTCGCGCATAAGTAGCTCCAGACAGCAGTGGCGCCAGTTTAGCGTATTGGCTCGCGGCATTGCAGACACAATGCCGTGTGGCGTGCGAGGGCGGCGGGTGGCGAGGACGTTGAGTCAACCCGTGATCAGGTTGCCATTGAGGAACACTTCGCGACGTTGCTTGCGACCGACATGTTCATGTTTGCTCGCGAGGTACACCTCGTCGAATCTTTCCCGGGAAATGCCGCAGCGTTGTCCGACGTATTCATCCACCAGCCGGTCGTAATCGGCTTCTGTGATGAACTTGTAAATCTCGCGACGGTAGAAGAACCCGAGCTGGAAGCCCAGTGTTTCGCTCGGATGCGATGTCGTACCGGCGAAGCAGTTTTCAAAGTCGATGGCTTTCAGCGATTTCTGCGACGATTTAGGGATCATGATGTTGCCGATCCAGAAGTCCATGTGCGTGATGTTCTTCCGGGCCAGGGAGCTCAGCAGTTCGAACGCTTTGAGAATGAACGTTTCGACGTCTTGCGGGTTGCGTTTAAGCCATTGCACGCCGTCGATATGGTCTTCGAGCAGGCGCGTCAGAATGAAATACTCGCGGGTCAGGCCCAATCGGTCCTTTGAATATCCAAAGCCTTGCAACGGCGGCATTTGCACGCCACGGCGCTGGGCTTCAAGGGTATTGACCAGTTCTTCAAGGGGCCAGTCGAATCGACCGTTGCGTTGCGGTTTGCCCAGTGTCACCCGGACTTTTGCCTTGAGGGTGTCCAGTGGCTGGACCTTGGCAAACAGCGGCGTATCACCAGACGCCAGCGGTGCGCTCGCGCGGGTGAGCTTTTGCGCGTTGCGTTTTTTGATCAGTTGTTCGAGGGCCTGTTGCGCTTCGAAGCTGGGCTGCTCAGTCAAATGCAGGGTGGTGTTGCCGAAAATGAACGTGACGGGGTAGTCGCATTGGAGCGTTTTACTGCTGAGCACGGGGGCATCCTGCCTGACATCTGATTGCCATGATTTTACGTTTAATTACAAATTTATGACACTTTTTTCACGCCATATTTATGACGTAAAAATTGTAACTGGAAATAAATAAGCCCTTCACAATAAAGGGCTTTTTGAGTTGGCCAGCCGCAGTTACCCGTTGCTCAAAAAGGAGCGGGACACTCGAAACGCAGGCGTTCGCCGGTCTGTGGGTGAGTGAAGCTCAACATGCTGGCGTGCAGGCACAGTCGCGGCCAGGCAGCCAGGGCTTGTTCATGGGCATAGAGCCCGTCACCCAGCAGCGGATGGCCGATGGAGAGCATGTGTACGCGCAATTGGTGCGAACGGCCGGTGATCGGTGTGAGTTCCACGCGGCACCAGTCGCCACAACGCTCCAGCACCCGCCAGAAGGTCAGGGCGTGCTTGCCGAATTCATGATCGACCACATGCCGCGGCTTGGTCGGCGGATCGTAGCGCAGCGGCAAGTCGATGCTGCCACTGTCCAGTTCGGGTTGACCCCAGCACAGAGCGGTGTAGGCCTTTTCGGTTTCGCGGTCGTGAAATTGCCGCGACAGTTCACGGTGCGTATCGGGATCGCGGGCCAGCAGGATGATGCCGGACGTTTCCCAATCCAGCCGATGGACGATTCGCGCTTCCGGGTAGCCATTTTCTTGCAGGCGGGTAATCAGGCAGTCCTTGTTGTCGTCGGCCCGGCCGGGGACGGAAAGCAACAGGGTCGGTTTGTTCACCACCAGTATGGCGGCGTCCTGATGGATGATGTGGACGTTGGACAACGGCATTAAAACAGCCTCGTAACAAACGCCAACGGCGGTTCATGGCCCATTCCATAATTG
>NZ_JBSVWS010000100.1:0-21918 GCF_054071155.1 Pseudomonas sp. SDO5532_S415
ACAATTGATCGCGTCCTTTGCGAAAGAATCCGGCCACCTGTGGGAGCGAGCCTGCTCGCGAAGAGGTCCGAAAACACGACGCCGCTCTCCCACCCGTACAAACTTCCAACATTTTTCGCCAACCATTTCCCGCACTTTGCTCAAAATGCCGTTAGTCGCCGCCCCCCGCGATGGATTAAAGTAACGCCCCCAGCCCTGGCGTTATACGAACGTCTTCGGTCACCCTTTCCAGGAACAGTCATCGATGGAACATCGTGAAGCGCTGCTCGCGCTGCGAACCTTTCTTTCAACGCAGATTCTCGGCCAGGAAAAACTCATTGAGCGCTTGCTCATCGCCCTGCTTGCTGATGGCCATATGCTGGTCGAGGGCGCCCCTGGCCTGGCCAAGACCAAGGCCATCAAAGAACTTGCCGAAGGCATCGAAGCCCAGTTCCACCGTATCCAGTTCACCCCCGACCTGTTGCCGGCCGACATTACCGGCACGGAGATCTATCGCCCGGAAACCGGCAGCTTCGTGTTCCAGCAAGGCCCGATCTTCCATAACCTGGTACTGGCCGACGAAATCAACCGTGCCCCGGCCAAGGTTCAATCGGCGCTGCTCGAAGCCATGGCCGAGCGCCAGGTCAGTGTCGGGCGCAGCACTTATGAGCTGTCGCCGCTGTTTCTGGTAATGGCCACGCAAAACCCCATCGAGCAGGAAGGCACCTATCCGCTGCCCGAAGCCCAGCTCGACCGTTTCCTGATGCATGTGAAAATCGGTTTCCCGGACGCCGCCGTTGAACGCCGCATCCTGCAACAGGCCCGTGGCGAAGCCCTGAACGGCGAGACCAAGCCCGAACGCCGGGTCAGCCAGCAGGCGATTTTTGCCGCGCGCAAGGAAATCCTCGGCCTGTACATGGCCGATGCCGTGGAGGAGTACCTGGTGCAACTGGTCATGGCCACGCGCACCCCGGCCAAATTCGACCCCGAGATGGCCGAGTGGATCGCCTACGGCGCCAGCCCTCGCGGCTCGATCGCCCTGGACCGCTGCGCCCGGGCCCACGCCTGGCTCGCCGGGCGCGATTTCGTCAGCCCGGAGGATATTCAGGCAGTACTGTTCGATGTGTTGCGCCACCGCATCATTCTTTCCTTTGAAGCCGAAGCCGCCGGCATCGACCAGGACCGCGTGGTCCAGCGGATTCTCGACGTCGTAGCTGTCGCTTGACCCCGATGAACGCCCTCCCGCCAGCCCAGCCAGGTATCCGCGTCACGCTCGCCGAGCTGATCGAGATGCGTCATCGCGTACGCGAAGTGCAGCTGTTCTCTACGCCAAGTCAGCGCAGCCCGCTGATCGGCCTGCATCACTCCAAGCTGCGCGGGCGTGGCGTGGACTTCGATCAGGTGCGGGTCTATCAGGCCGGCGATGACGTGCGGACCATCGACTGGCGTGTCACCGCGCGGACCCAGGAGCCGCACACCAAACTCTTCCACGAGGAACGCGAACGGCCGATTTTCATCATGGTCGAGCAAAGCCGTCGCCTGTTTTTCGGTTCGGGGCTGATGTTCAAATCGGTGCTCGCCGCCCAGGCCGCGAGCCTGATCGGCTGGGCTGCGCTAGGGCATAACGATCGGGTCGGCGGGCTGGTGTTCGGTGACAACGAGCACTACGAAATCAAACCGCGACGCAGCAAACAGAGCCTGCTGCAATTGCTCAACCGCCTGGTGCGGGTCAATCAGTCGTTACACACCGAAAGCGAACCGGACCGTGATGCCTTCGGCATTGCCCTGCGCCGCGCCCGCGAGGTGTTGCGTCCAGGCAGTCTGGTCATCGTGATTTGCGACGAGCGCGTCTTGTCCGAAAGCGCCGAACAGCAGCTGAGCCTGCTGTCGCGCCACTGTGACCTGTTGCTGTTGCCGCTGTCCGATCCGCTGGATCACGCCCTGCCCGCCGCCGGTTTGCTGCGTTTTGCCGAGCGCGGCGCGCAACTGGAACTCGATACGCTGAATTTCGAACTGCGCCAGACCTACCGCGCTCAGGCCGAAGCACGCATCGCCCGCTGGGAGTTGCTGGCGCAAAAGCTACGGGTGTTGCTGATGCCATTGAGCACCCAGAGCGAAATGGTCGAACAACTGCGCGAGTACCTGAACCCTCAGAATTCGGGGAAAGGTCGATGAACGGTCTGGATCAACTGCAACCGTTGATTTCTCCACCCCCGATCGCCTTCTGGCCGCCTGCGCCGGGCTGGTGGTTGTTGCTGTTGCTGCTGCCTGCCATCGGCTTCGGCCTGTGGAAACTGCGGCGCTTCATTCCACAAAAACGCCGCATCGTGCGCGCCGAGCAACCGCTGGACCCGGTACGCCTCGCCGCGCTGGCGGAGCTGGCGCTGATGCCCAAGCCGTACGACGGCGCCCCCGCCGGTGCCTGGCTGCAGCAACTCAACGGGCTGCTCAAACGCCTGTGCCGCAACCATTACCCCTACAGCCAGAGCCACACCCTCAACGGCCGCAAATGGCTGGCTTTCCTCGACAACCGCTGCCCCGCTGCCGGGCTGACCCGCTGGATGGTGCTGGTCGAAGGCGCCTACAAACCCGAGTGCAGACTTGACGACAAGGCCATCGCCGGGCTGACCCAGGCTGTCGATACCTGGATTCGCAAACATGTTTGAGTTCGCCTGGCCATGGATTTTCGCCCTGCTGCCGTTGCCGTGGCTGATGCGTCTGGTGCTGCCTGTGGCCGACAGCGGCGAACCGGCGCTCAAGGTCAGCTTCCTCGGTGACCTCGAAGGCCTCGCCCGGCGCCGCGCCCGCGCCAACCTGCCGGCGTGGCGCCAACAGGCGCCGTTCCTGCTCCTGTGGTTGATGCTGCTGACCGCCGCCGCACGCCCGCAGTGGCTCGGCGAACCGCTGCCCATTGCCGCCAGTGGCCGCGATCTGTTGGTGGCGGTAGACGTTTCTGGCTCCATGGACTTCCCCGACATGCAGTGGCAGAACGAAGAAGTCAGCCGCCTGACGCTGGTCAAGCACCTGCTCGGCGATTTCCTCGAAAGCCGCGAGGGTGACCGGGTCGGTCTGATCCTGTTCGGTAGCCGGGCCTACCTGCAAGCACCGCTGACCTTCGACCGGCATACCGTGCGCGTCTGGCTCGACGAAGCGCGCATTGGCATCGCCGGCAAGAACACCGCCATTGGTGACGCCATCGGCTTGGGTCTCAAACGCCTGCGGCAACGCCCGGCACAAAGCCGCGTGCTGATTCTGGTGACGGACGGCGCCAACAACGGCGGTGAAATCGATCCCCTGACCGCAGCGCGCCTGGCGGCCAAGGAAGGGGTGAAAATCTACCCGATCGGTATCGGTGCCGATCCGGAAGAAAGCGGCACCCTGGGTTTCCTGGGTATCAACCCGAGCCTGGACCTGGATGAGCCTTCTCTGACGGCAATCGCGCAGGCGACCGGCGGACGCTACTTTCGGGCGCGGGACGCCAAGGAGCTGCTCGCGATCAAAAACACCCTCGACCAACTGGAACCCGTGACCCAGCAACCGACCCAGGCCCGCCCGGCCCAGTCGCTGTATCACTGGCCGCTGGCGATGGCGCTGTTACTGAGCATGCTGTTGGTGGTCCGCGAGCTCTGGCCGGACAATCCACTGCAACGGCTGTTTACCAAGGACCTGTTTTTGCAATCGCAACTGCCCGACTGGCGCCAGCGTCTCAAACGCCTGCGCCTGCGGAGGCGCCGATGAGCGCGCTCTGGCCTTACTGGTTCCGTCCCTGGTGGCTGCTGTTGTTGCCCCTGCTCGGCTGGTTGCTGTGGCAACTCTGGCATCGACAGAAACGCGCCGGGCGTTGGCAGGTGATTCTGCCACCGGCCTTTCATGCGGCGTTGCTCAGCGGCGGCAGCGGGCGTAACAGCAAACTGCCTTGGGTGGCCCTCGGCGTGGCGTGGCTGCTGACGGTGCTTGCGTTACTGGGGCCGGGCTGGGAGCGTGTCGAGCAGATCAGCCAGAAACCTGCCGACCCCTTGGTGGTGATCCTTGAACTGACCCCGGAAATGCTCGCCACCGACGTTCAACCCAACCGCCTGGAGCAGGCCCGGCGCAAGCTCCTGGACCTGCTGCAAAACCGCAGCGACGCGCAGACCGCCATCGTGGTCTACGCCGGCAGTGCGCACACGCTGGTGCCGCTGTCGGACGACCTGTCCACCAGCCGCAATCTGCTGGATGCCCTCAAGCCGTCATTAATGCCCGAAGCCGGTCATCGCGCCGACCTGGCGGTGACCAAAGCCCTGGCCTTGCTGGAGCAAGGCGCCCTGGGTGACGGCCGGATTCTGTTGATCGGCTCGACCCTGACGGAACAGGAACGCCTGGGCATCCGTCGTGCACTGGGCGGCAAATCCACCCAGTTCCTGATGCTGGGCATCGGTACTGCCGAGGGTGCGCCGATCACTCAGGAGGACGGTAGTTTCATGAAGGACGAACAGGGTGCGATTCTGGTGCCGCATCTGGACGACCCCGGCCTGAAAGCCTTCGCCAATGATCTGGACGGACGCTATCGCCATGCGCGCCTGAGCGACTCCGACCTGCGCGCGCTGGGTCTGCTCGACGGCCCACGCAACCTGCGCGACGACGGCCAGACCCTGCGCCTGGATGCCTGGGCCGATCAGGGTTACTGGTTGCTCTTGCCATTGCTGCTGCTGGCCGCCTGCGCCGGTCGTCGCGGCTGGTTGTTCTGCCTGCCGCTGTTGCTGGCGCTGCCACAACCGAGCCATGCCTTCGATTTCCAGGACCTGTGGCTGCGTCCCGACCAGCGAGGCCTGCACCTGCTCAAGCAGAAACGCCCGGCCGAGGCCGCCCAGCACTTCGAAGATCATCAGTGGCAAGGCGTCGCGCTCTATGAGGCCGGCGACTACAGCGGCGCCGCCCAGCGGTTCGCCGAGGGCAACGATGCCCACGCCCACTACAATCGAGGCAACGCCCTGGCCAAAAGCGGTGAGCTGGAGGCCGCGCTGGATGCGTATGATCAGGCACTCGAGCGGCTGCCCGACCTGCGTCCGGCCCTGACCAACAAGGCACTGGTGGAAAGCCTGCTCAAGCTCAAAACCAACCCGCCCGCCGCCGAACCGGATAAAACCGCCAGCGAAGAGCCTCAGGCGCAGCCTCAAGAACCGCCACCCGGCGCTGCCGCCCAGGCGCAGAGCACCGGCGAGCCGAAGAGCGCTGACCAACAGACCGGCTCCGATGACGAGCAATCGCCCACGAGGCCGCCCAAACCAGGCACCAACGAAGTCCCGGGCAGCGAACTGGGAGACGAACAACAGACCACGCCGCCCATGCGCCCCGCCAGCGACAGCATCGAGGGCGAACAGCAGCAGGCGCTGGAGCAATGGCTGCGGCAGATCCCGGATGACCCGGGGGAACTGCTCAGACGCAAATTCTGGTACGAACAGCAACAACATCAGGATCAGGAAAAAACTCGATGACCCGCTTCACCGCTTTCATGTTCGCCTTTGTGGTGTGGACCGTTCAGGCCCAGGCAGCCGAGCTGGTCGCCAGTGTCGATCGCACGCGTCTGAACTCCGGCGAGACGATCGAGCTGACCCTGGAATCCAACGACGTGACCCAGTTCGGCAAGCCGGACCTGACACCGCTGGAACCGCTGTTCGAAGTGCGTGGCACCCGTCAGGTCAACCAGTTGAACACCCTCGGCGGCGACAACCGCGCCACCACCCGCTGGATCGTCACCCTGCTGCCGCTGCAAAACGGCAGCGTGATGATCCCTGCGCTGAAACTGGGCGATATCCAGAGCCAGCCGATCACCGTGCAAGTGGTCGAGAGCGAAACCCAGGAAACCTCGAACAAACTGGCCCCGGTGTTCATCGAGGCCAGCCTCGATCAAACCAGCGTGTATGTGCAGGCCCAGGCGATCCTGACCTTGCGCATCTACCATTCGGTGTCGCTGTACGACGACAGCAGCTTGCCGCCGCCACAGATTCCCGATGCGCGCATCGAACAGCTGGGTGAATCGCGCACCTACGAAAAAGACATCAACGGCGTGCGCCATGGCGTCATTGAAATACGCTACGCGATCTACCCGCAGCACAGCGGTGAACTGATCATTCCCGGGCAGATTTTCAATGCCGCACTGGTGGATGCCCAGCCCACCCAGGATGCCACGTCGCAGGCGCCCAAGTCCGGCAAACTGATGCGCATCAGCTCCAAGGAAATGCTGCTGACGGTCAAGGCCAAACCCATCACCTACCCCGCCGACTTGCCCTGGTTGCCGGCACGCAGCCTGACCTTGAACGAGACCTGGAACCCGGAGCCGGAACACGTTCAGGTCGGCGATTCGTTGACCCGCAGTCTGACAGTGAAAGCCGAAGGCCTGGCCAGTTCGCAGCTGCCACCGTTGCCCGGCACCGAGGTCAGCGGCTTGCGCCGCTATCCGGATCAACCGGTGCTGGGCAACCAGAACAACGAACGCGGCCTGGTTGGCAGTCGCGAAGACCGTGAAGCCCTGGTGCCGGCCCGTAGTGGTTCAATCGAGTTGCCGTCGGTTGAAGTGGTCTGGTGGAACACCTTCGAAGATCACCTGGAACACAGCAGCCTGCCGGCCAGAACCCTGCAGGTGGCGACCAATCCGAGCCTGATGGTCGACACGCCGGCCGGCACCTCGCCACTCAATGCGACGGCCGACAGCGAAACCCTGTGGCGCTGGAAAGTCAGCACCCTGATCTTCGCGTGCACCACCCTGCTGGGCTTCGGCCTGTGGTGGCGCGCGCGCTGGCAACCGGCAATCCTGCGTGCCGCGCAAACCGGCCCAAGCCCGCGCACCGTGCTCGACGACCTCAAGCGCGCCTGCCAGGCCAACGACTCCCACGCCACCCGCCAGGCCCTCGACGCCTGGGCCCGGCAGCAACCGGAAACCCTGGCCGACATGGCCGCCCGCTTCGTCCCGCTGTCCGACGCCCTCGACGGCTTGAACGGCGCGCTGTACAGCGAAACCGGTCAGCACTGGCAGGGTGAGGAACTTTGGCGGGCTATCCGCACGATTCCAACGGCCGAACGGGTTCAGGACCCGGTCGCTGAGAGCGGGCTGCCGCCGCTCTATCCCAAGTAATCCGCTGAACTGAAGGGACCTTTGTGGCGAGGGAGCTTGCTCCCGTTGGGTTGCGAAGCAGCCCCGGCAATGTTTCTGCCAGACCGAGTTGTCTGTAGTTGCGACTGCTGCGCAGCCGAACGGGAGCAAGCTCCCTCGCCACAGGTCGGTGGTACAACCATATCCATCGCGCGATCCGGCTTTTTTGCCAGTAAACTCTCTCCCCTTTCGCCGCTGTCATTTTCCTCGCGGCCATCACCTTTCCAATAGCGGAGTTCGCCTTGCGTCTGTTTCACACCTCCGACTGGCACCTGGGCCAAAATCTGCACGGCCAGGATCGCGATTTCGAGCACGGCTGTTTTCTCGACTGGCTGCTGCGTCAGCTCAAACTCGATCAGCCCGATGTGCTGCTGATCGCCGGCGATATCTTCGACACGGTCAACCCGCCGGTCAAAGCCCAGGAACGCCTGTACGACTTCATCGTCAGCGCCCACGAACAACAACCGTTACTGACCATCGTGATGATTGCCGGCAACCACGATTCCGGCTCGCGGATCGAACTGCCCGCGCCCTTGATGCGCCGCTTGCGCACCCATGCGCTGGGTCGGGTGCTGTGGCTGGATGACGGCCAACTGGACGCCGAACGTCTGTTGCTGCCGCTGCCCGATGCCAGCGGCAACATCGCCGGCTGGTGCCTGGCACTGCCGTTCCTGCGCCCGGCCGAGGTGACCGGAGCGCATCTGGGTGACGATTACCTGCGCGGCATCGGTCAGGTACACGAATGGCTGATCGAAGCGGCCAACGCCAAGCGTCAACCGGGTCAGGCGCTGATCGCCATCAGCCACGCCCACATGGCCGGCGGTTCGGTGTCGGAAGACTCCGAGCGCAGCCTGATCATCGGTAACGCCGAAGCGCTGCCCGCCAGCCTGTTCGGACCGAGCATCAGCTACGTCGCCCTCGGTCACTTGCACAAGCCGCAGAAGGTCAACGGCGAAGAGCGGATTCGCTACAGCGGTTCGCCGATTCCACTGTCATTCTCCGAAATCAGTTACCAGCACCAGATTCTCGACATCACCCTGGAGGGTGAGACCCTGGTCAGCGTCGAACCCCGGCTCATTCCTCGCTCGGTGAATCTGCAACGCCTCGGCCCCGCGCCCTTGGCAGAGATCCTGCTGCAACTGGCCGACTTGCCGAACATCGACCTGTTGGCCGACTACCAGCGTCAGCCCTGGCTGGAGGTGCGAGTACGCCTGGACGAGCCGCAACCGGACTTGCGCCATCAGGTGGAAACCGCCCTGCAAGGCAAGGCCGTGCGCCTGGTGCGCATTGCGGCCGAATACGCCGGCAATGGCAGCCGTGAAGGCGCCGAAGACGGTGCCGCGTTGATCGAACTGGACCAGCTCACGCCCCAGGAACTGTTCAGTCGCGCCTGGATGGACAATTACGGCAGCGAGGTCGACGAGCAAACCCTCAAGGACTTTGCCGAACTGCTGCAAGACGTGCAGATGGAGAGCGAACAGCCATGAAGATCCTCGCCATCCGCCTGAAAAACCTCGCGTCCCTGGCCGGCCCCTTTGATATCGATTTCACTGCCGAGCCCTTGGCCAGCGCCGGCCTGTTCGCCATCACCGGGCCGACCGGCGCGGGTAAAAGCACCTTGCTCGACGCCTTGTGCCTGGCGCTGTTCGGCACGGTGCCGCGGCTCAACAGTGTTCAACCATCGGCCAAGGCACCGGACATCGACGGTGATATCGGCACCGCAGATCCACGCACCCTGTTGCGTCGCGGTACCGGTGAAGGCTATGCGGAAGTCGATTTCGTCGGCATTGACGGCCGTCGCTATCGTGCTCGCTGGGAAGCCAACCGTGCGCGGGAGAAAGCGGGCGGCAGGCTGCAGGCCAGTCGGCAAAGCTTGCGTGACATCGATCAGGACCAATTGCTGGCCAGTCAGAAGCTTGAATTCAAAAGCCGTATCGAGTCCGTACTGGGCCTGAACTTCGAGCAGTTCACCCGCGCCGTGTTGCTGGCGCAAAGCGAGTTCAGCGCCTTCCTAAAGGCCGATGACAACGACCGCAGCGAACTGCTGGAAAAACTCACCGACACGGCGCTCTACACCCGCCTGGGCCGTCGAGCGTTCGACAAGACCAAGGAAGCCCGCGAAACCCACAAACTGCTGCAGGATCAGGCCACCGGGGTCACACCGCTGGCGCCCGAAGCCCGGGCAGCACTGGATGAGCGCTTCAATACCGCACAGCAACAACTCAAATTGCAGCAAGCGCAGCTCAAGCAACTTGAGTTGCAGCACACCTGGCTCAAGGATCTGCGTCAGTTGCAGGACGCGCAACACAGTGCCTGCGAGCAGCTGCAATCGGCACAGGCCCAATGGCAAAGCCTGGCCGGCGAACGCCTGAAGCTGAACCGCCTGGAGCAACTGGCGCCACAACGGCACCAGTTCGCCCGCAAGGCCGGGATCGACGCGCAACTGACCCCGTTGGCAGCGCATATTGCCGGGCATACCCGGCAGCATGCCGAACTCGCCGAGCGTCAGACCCAGCTGGAGCAACAGCTCGGCGCAGCCCGGATCGCGTTGAGCCAGGCGCAGCAACAACAGACCGACAGCACACCGTTGTTGCGTCAGGCCTTCGAAGAACAAAGCACCCTCGCCCGCCTCGCCAAGGACACCGCCCTCGGCGCCGAAACCCAACACAACGCCGAACAGGCCTGTGCCCAGGGCCAGAGTGCGATTCAAGCCTTGCTCGACCGGCAGGCCCAGGTCGCCGAACACCTGCAGCGCATGGCTGCCGGGCTGGAACAAAGCGCTCATCTGGCACCGCTGAGCGATGCCTGGAATGCCTACCGAGATCGCCTGCAACAGTTGATGTTGATCGGCAACCGGCTGAATCAGGGGCAGGCCGAACTGGCCACTCTCGAACAGAATGCCAGCCGTACCGCGCAAGCATTCACCGCGCAGAAGCAGCAACTGGAAGTGCTGTTCAAGGAAGCCGGCGCCGAACCGGATGCCGTTGCCGAGCAGATCGGCATTCTCGGCAGCCTGTTGCAGGACAACCGCAAACAACTGCGGGCCATCGAAGACCTGGCGCGGTTGTGGGCCAGCCAGCAGGATCTGGACAAGCGCGCTGCCGAGCTGCAACAACGCCAGCTCGCCGCACAACAGGAACGCGATCGCCTGACTCAGGACGGGGTTAAAGCCAAGGCTGATCTGAGCGTCGCCGAGCAAACCCTTAGCGTTACCCGCGAGCTGCTGGAGCGTCAGCGCCTGGCCCGCAGCGCGAGTGTCGAGGAACTGCGCGCGCAGTTACAGGATGATCAGCCGTGCCCGGTCTGTGGCAGCCACGAGCATCCGTATCATCGGCCCGAAGCGCTGTTGCAAAGCCTTGGCCGTTTCGATGAAAGCGAACAGGCCAACGCCCAGAAAGCTGTCGACGTGCTCAAGGAAAAACTCACCGACCTGCGTGCCGAGGTCGGCGGCCTGATCGCCCAACAAAAGGAGCTGCTGCAACAGCAGGAGTTACTGGCGGCGCAACAGCAAGCCCTGGCGCCCACCCTTGCAGCGCACCCGTTGGCCACCTCGCTGTTGAATCAGGACGCGGACAAACGCGACGCCTGGCTCGCCCAGCAAAACAGCCAATTGAATCAAAGCATCACCCAGGATGAGCAACGGCAAACGGCCCTGCTCACTTTGCAACAGGATGCGGCGCGCCTGACCCAGCAACTGCGCCATGCCGAAACCGCGCACCAGCAAGCGGCCCAGCACCTGGACAATCAACAGCGCGAACTGGGCAGCGACCGTCAGCGCCTGGACGAAGAACTGGCCACGTTCGCCAGCCTGCTGCCGGCCGAGACCCTGCAAGCGCTGCGCGTTGAGCCGGCCGCGACCTTCATGCAGCTCGATCGCCAGATCAGCGAGCGCCTGGCACAACTCGAGCAACAGAAGGAAGAGCTGGCCGAACAGCAGCAACGTCAGCAGCACCTGGAAAAGGAACAGGATCGGCAGCAGACCCGCGTCCTGCAACTGCAAACCGCGCAGCAGCAATTCAGTGCGCTGCTGGAACAGCAGCAGGCGAGCCAGCAGAAACTCGGGCAGCTGCTCGGCGAACACAGCAGCGCCGAGCATTGGCAACAGCAACTGGAACGGGCCGTGGAAACCGCACGCAGCGCCGAAACCAGCACCGCCCAGGAACTGCAAAGCGTACATACGCAACAGGTACGAATCGCCGCCGAGCTCAAGGCGCAGCAGGAACGTTTGCAGGCTCTTGAAAGCGAACACACGGAACTGGCGGGCAAGATCGCCGACTGGCGCGGCCGCCATCCGGAGCTGGATGACGGTGGCCTGGAAGACCTGTTGCGAGCCGACGACGCGCAGGTCAGCGAGTTGCGTCAACGCTTGCAGCTCAGCGAAAAAGCCATTGAACAGGCCACGGTCCTGGTGGAGGAACGCGACAAGCGCTTGCTCGATCACCAGGCGCAGCACAACGGTAACCTTGACGCAGAACAACTCGACAGCGCCCTCAGCGAGTTGCAAAACCAGTACGCCGTCAACGAACAGCTCTGCGCCGAACTGCGCGCCGAACAGGCCGAGGACCAGCGCCGGCAGAATGCCAATCAGGCGCTGGCGCAGCAAATTGCCGAGGCTTACGCCGAGTATCAACGCTGGGCGCGCTTGAATGCATTGATTGGTTCGGCCACCGGCGACACCTTCCGCAAGATCGCCCAGGCCTACAACCTCGATCTCTTGGTGCACCATGCCAACGTGCAACTGCGTCAGCTGGTGCGGCGCTATCGCCTCAAGCGTGGCGGCAGCATGCTTGGTTTGCTGGTGATGGATACCGAAATGGGGGACGAGCTGCGTTCGGTGCATTCGCTGTCCGGAGGCGAGACGTTCCTGGTATCGCTGGCCCTGGCGCTGGGTCTGGCCTCGATGGCGTCAAGCACGCTGAAAATCGAATCGCTGTTCATCGACGAAGGCTTCGGCAGTCTCGATCCGGAGTCCCTGCAACTGGCCATGGATGCCCTCGACGGCTTGCAGGCCCAAGGGCGCAAGGTCGCGGTGATTTCCCACGTGCAGGAAATGCATGAGCGGATTCCGGTGCAGATCCAGGTCCGCCGTCAGGGCAACGGCCTGAGCATGCTGGAGGTGAAATGACCACGCTCTACTCTTTCCGGCGCTGCCCTTACGCCATGCGGGCGCGCATGGCCCTGCGCTACGCCGGGGTTGCCGTGGACATCGTCGAAGTCAGCCTCAGGGCCAAGCCCGCCGAGATGCTCGCGCTGTCGAGCAAAGGCACGGTGCCGGTGCTGAGCGTCGACGGTCGGGTCATCGATGAAAGCCTGGACATCATGCGTTGGGCCCTGGCACAGAACGATCCGCAGGACTGGTTGCTCAAGGACGATCCGCAAGGGCAGCTCGCCCTCGCGGCATTGATCGAAGAGAACGATCAGGCGTTCAAAGTGCACCTGAACCGCTACAAGTACGCCGAACGCTATCCCGAACAGCCGATGGCGTTTTATCGCGCCGAGGGCGAGGCGTTCCTGCGTAAGCTGGATGAGTTGTTGGAAGGTCGCGACTATTTGCTGGCCGACCACCCGACTCTGGCCGACGTGGCGTTGATGCCGTTCATACGGCAATTCGCCCATGTCGATCGCGAGTGGTTCGCGCAGACGCCGTATCGACGGCTGCAGGACTGGTTGCAGCGATTGTTGGCGTCGGATTTATTTACAGGCGTGATGCAGAAGTAAGCGCACGACCTTTGTGGCGAGGGAGCTTGCTCCCGCTGGGCTGCGAAGCGGCCCCAAATGGTTTCAAGCGAATGACGCATAGCGGTTGCTGCGCAACCGAGCGGGAGCAAGCTCCCTCGCCACAAAAGCAATAGATGACCGTTGGCTCTTACGCCAAAACTTCACACATGCCGATCACCGAGCAATCGACATGGAATGGCCCGAAAAACCCGCTATCAGGTTTGAGCGGCGGGTTGCCGGCCAGCATCCCCATGGCCTTGGCTGTCTCTATGTTGCGCGTGATGTTGTGGTTGGCCTCGATGGCCCGTGCCACCCCGCCTACCGAACCTTGACCGATCCCCAACAAGGAAAATCCATTGGTGATGAATGCCAGGAAGGCGATAACCAAAAGTTTGCAACGGTTCATACTCCGCCCACTCCCGCGAGATCAGCCTGATCCGCCAGCGCCTGTTGCGCGCGGTGTTCAAACTGGATGCCAGGATGGGCGACGTGAATCGGCGGTTCGACGGTTTGTTGCGATTGCGGCGAAAGACTGACAACCAGCACCATGACCAGGTAAAGACCGATAGCCACATAGGCGCCGTGTTTGGCAGAAGTGATGATTGCGCTGGCCATGATGAACTCCGTGGACATGTTTCAGAGTCCACAGAATCGATCAAAAAAGCATCGATCACCAACTAGACGTGTCTATATCAACTATCAGCTGCGTTGATCATTAAGCCAGACTATCTCAGTCTTCGATAAAACTAATCATGCGCTCGCGGGCAGCGTCAGGCTCCCCGGAAATGGGCTCTGCCGCGGACAGGATGGGAGTGGAATAGAGAAACAGCAGCACCACTGCAAGACGCATCGCCATGTCATCGATCCTTTTCTTGAGAAGGAGTCAAAAAATCAGCGTCAAAGTTAAACGCATGGCCATGTGATATCAAGCAATAGATTGATGGCGATATGATGCTGTCGTAAACGCGTTATGCAGGAGCGACATCACTTCAGACTTTTCGAACGCTCAACGCTCGATCGGCAAGTGACTTCGCTCCTGCATAAAGGGTGCGGGGAGACGATTTCAGTGCTGGGCTTTGTGATCCAGCGCGGCGTAGAAGTTGGCGCTTTGTTGCAGGTATTTCTGGGTGTAGCTCTGGGCGTGGGATTTTTTGTCGCTGATTTCAACGTTGGCACTGGCTGGCAGAGCAACGGTGGCCGAGATGGCGGAAGCGGCGATTACAGAGAAGAGATTGAAGTTCATGCGGTATTCCTCGGAGTCAGTTGGCTTGCTTGCCCGGTGGGGCCGTGAAGCAAACTTAACCCTCGAGGAACGAGGCCTTGAAATGCTTTGTAGCATTACCAAATATCAGCCTCATTGATAGAAAGCTGCAGGCCCCGCGAACCGGGGCCTGCGGCCTATTGTCGCAGCACAAACTTGAGATCGCTCGGGGCGTCCATCGGCAGTTTTTGCACGGTTTTGCCCAGCAGACCGCTCTTGGCATCGCGCTCGACGACGACAATCTGGTTGCTTTTCTGGTTGGCGATCAGCAGGAATCGGCCACTGGGATCGAGGCTGAATTCCCTTGGATGGTCACCCTCCACCGAGCGCCGTTGCAGTTCCTTGAGATGGCCGGTCACAGGGTCGATGGCGAACACCAGCAATTGATTGGCAGTGCCGCGGTTGCTGACGTAGAGGAACTTGCCATCCTTTGATGCATGCAGTGCAGCGGCCGCCTTGTCCGACAGCGGCTGACCGGCAGCCAGATCGACCATTTGCGTCTGCTCAAGCTTGCCGTCGCGGTAATCGAACACTGCCACCTGGGCGCTCATTTCCATGGTCAGCCAAGCGTGTTGGCCATCGGCGCTGAACAGCAGATGACGCGGACCGCTGCCGGGTGGCAGCTGGACGAATGCCGGCGTGGCCGGGGTCAACGGCAGGTCCGGATTGGCCTTGGGGTCGAAGCGGTAGACAAAAACCTTGTCCGCGCCCAGGTCATTGGAAAACACGTATCTGCCATCCGGCGAGGCAATCGTCGAATGCACATGCGCCGACATCTGCCGTTCGGGATTGACCCGGCTGGCCGGATGACTGCTCATCTGCACCACCGGTTTGAGCGCGCCATCGGCGCCCACCGGCAGCACCGCCAGGGTACCGCCCGGGTCTTGGGCTACCGAGTAATGACTGACAAACAGATGGCTCGCCTCTGCGCTGAGGCTCGAATGGGTCGGTTCGTTGCCCAGGCTCTGCACCTGATTGATCAGGCTCAGCTCATGGCTCTTGGGGTCAATCGCATAACTGCTGACCCGACCGACCGGATCAGTCTGGCCGGGGCCATTTTCGTTGACCACGAACAGCCGCCGCTGATCCTTGCTCAAGGTCAGCCATGATGGATTTTCGCTGTTGATCACTTGCAGCGGCCTGGCGTCGATCTGCCCGGTTGCACTGTCGAAACTCAGTCGATAAATGCCCTGACTTTGCCCGGCGGTATAGGAACCCACGAGTAATTGATAGTCGTCGGCGCAGGCGGCCTGAACACCCATCGCGCCGATGCTGCCGGCGATCAACAGGGGCCAGAGGTTACGCATCCTCTTGGGCGTCGTCTTCGTTATCGCCGCTGATGACATCACCGAGGCAGACCAGACGGTGTTCACCAGAATCACCGGTGATCAACCAGCTTTGCAAGGTGGTGTCGTAGGTCGCCGCCTGGACCTGTGCCGGGGTGAATTCCCAGTGCTTGGCCGCTCGGCCATCCATGCATTCGATGTGCAGGTTGTTGTCGACATCAAGGGCAAATTCGAAGGCATGCAGCCCGTCGATTTCCACCATTCCGCAGTGTTCGAGGGCATTGAGCAAGGTATCGGTTACAGCAGTCATGGCAGTCAATCTTTGAGTGGGAAAAACGCAATGATAGCTCAATGTGGGCACTCATCAGTGCCCGTCACAGCACTCCAGGACCACACTGAACAATTGTGGGAGCGAGCCTGCTCGCGAAGGCAGAGTGTCAGTCGATAAATTTCCGGACTGTTCCGCCGCATTCGCGAGCAGGCTCGCTCCCACAGGGGGTTAGTGCGTGACGGTTAGATCGCGCTCTGTGACGGCTTGCCATCCACCAGTCGCTGGATGCCCAGCGGATTGGCATTTTTCAGCGCATCCGGCAGCAGGCTGTCCGGGTAGTTCTGGAAACACACCGGGCGCAGGAAACGGTCGATGGCCAGGGTACCCACCGACGTGCCGCGCGCATCGGAGGTCGCCGGATACGGTCCGCCATGGACCATCGAATCACAGACCTCTACCCCGGTCGGATAGCCGTTGAGCAGGATCCGCCCGACCTTCTGTTCCAGCAACGCCGTCAGCTCTGCGAACTGCTCGAAATCCGCGGGCTCGCCGATGATCGTCGCCGTCAATTGACCGTGCAGCCCATTCAACGCAGCACTGAGTTGCGCCTGATCCGCCACTTCGACCACCACCGTGGTCGGGCCGAACACTTCCTCTTGCAGAACCTCATCACCGTTGATCAGCAGGCTGACATCAGCCTTGAACAACTGCGGCTGTGCCTGGCGTCCTTGTTGCGGCTGACCCGCCAGGTGCTCGATGCCTGGATGATCGAGCAGTTTCTGCAAACCTTTGCCATAGCTGCCCAGGGTCCCGGCGTTGAGCATGGTTTGCGCCGGTTGATCAGCCATCATGTCTGCCAACAACGTCAGAAATGCGCTGAACTGTGGCGAACGAATGCCGATCACCAGTCCAGGGTTGGTGCAGAACTGGCCGCAACCCTGAACCACCGAAGCCGACAGGCCACGGGCGATGGTTTCCGTGCGTTCGTGCAACGCCTGGGGCAGGACGATCACCGGGTTGATGCTCGACATCTCGGCGAACACCGGGATCGGTTGCGGGCGTGCCGCCGCCATGTCGCACAGCGCCCGACCGCCCTTGAGCGACCCGGTAAAGCCCACCGCCTGAATCGCCGGGTGCTTGACCAGCGCTTCGCCGACCCCGCCGCCGTAGATCATGTTGAACACACCCGCCGGCATCGCGGTTTTTTCCGCCGCGCGCAGGATCGCGTCAGCCACTGACTCAGCCGTGGCCATGTGGCCGCTGTGGGCCTTGAACACCACCGGGCAACCGGCGGCCAAGGCCGCGGCGGTGTCGCCACCGGCGGTGGAGAACGCCAGGGGAAAGTTGCTGGCACCAAACACCGCCACCGGACCGAGGCCGATGCGGTACTGGCGCAGGTCGGGACGGGGCAGCGGTTGACGCTCTGGCAAGGCCAGGTCGATGCGCGCACCGTAGAAATCGCCACGACGCAGCACCTTGGCGAACAGGCGCATCTGGCCGCTGGTGCGCCCGCGCTCACCGATGATCCGTGCCGCGGGCAACGCGGTTTCGCGGCAAACCAGGGTCACGAAGTCATCACCCAGTGCGTCCAGTTCATCGGCAATCGCATCGAGAAACTGCGCACGCCGCTCGGCGCTCAAGCCGCGATAGGTCGGGTATGCAGCAGCGGCAGCCTTGGCGGCGGCATCGACTTCTTCCGGCGTGGCCTGGATGAAATCGTGGGGCAGCGCCTCGCCGGTTTGCGCATCGACGCTGTGCAGTTTGACGCTGCCCAACGCACTGCGCTGGCCGCCAATATAGTTATGACCAAGAATTCGGGTCATCAGTAACTCCTCAAAGTGAACCGACGGTGCCGGGTTCGAAAGCCGCTTCAACCGGTGCGATGCCATTGATCAACGGCGCGCCGAACTCAGCCTGGCTGATCTCGAACACATCGCCGGGCCGGGTGCGCACGCCATCGGCGAACGACAGGGTCGCGGTGCCAAAGAAGTGGATGTGCACATCCCCAGGACGCAGGAACTGGCTGTACTTGAAGTGGTGATACTCGAGGTTCGCCAGGCTATGGCACATGTTGGCCTCGCCACTGAGGAACTCGTTTTGCCACAGCACTTCACCGTCACGCAGGATGCAGCTGGTACCGGCCAGATGTTGAGGAAGTTCGCCGACCCGCAGTTCCGGGCCGTAGCTGCAACTGCGCAGCTTCGAGTGAGCCAGGTACAGGTAGTTCTTGCGCTCCATGACGTGATCGGAGAACTCGTTGCCTACCGCGAAACCCAGGCGATAGGGCTTGCCGTCATGGCCGATGACATACAGGCCACTCAGCTCAGGCTCTTCACCGGCGTCTTCGGCAAACGGCGGCAACGGGAACGGCTGGCCCGGGCGCACGACGATGCTGCCGTCGCCCTTGTAGAACCATTCCGGTTGCACACCGGCCTGCCCTTCTGCGGGTTTACCGCCCTCCACGCCCCATTTGAAAATGCGCATGGTGTCGGTCATCGCCGCTTCATCGCCGGCGTGCTGATGCATCTTGTCCCGGGCTGAAGCGCTGCCCAGGTGAGTCAGGCCGGTACCGCTGACCAGCATGTGCGCCGGATCCGGATGATCCAGCGGTGGCAGAATGCGCAGTTGTGCCAGGAGTTCGGCGTAGTCGTGACTGATACCCAGCCCCATGCCTTGCACCTGTTGCTCAAGGTTGACGCCCGCCTCGATCGCCGCCAGGGCCAGGTCGCGAACCGTGCGTGCGTCCCGCACTTCGCGCACCAGCCCTTCCTCGACCACGCCGACTCGGCGTTCGCCGTTACTCAATTCGAATTGCACCAAACGCATGAATTTTCTCCTGTTTAATCAAACACCGCTGTCCCTTGTGGGAGCGAGGCTGCTCGCGAATGGGCCGTCACACCCAATACTGATGCTGACTGACACTCCGCTTTCGCGAGCAGGCTCGCTCCCACAGGATTTGTGTCAGGTACGGGATGCGCCTCGGGCGCTGGCCGCAAACTCATCCGCCGGCAGCACGTGCTTGCGCTCCAACAGGCGATACACCACGCCGGTCAGCACCAGGCCGAACAGCATCACGCAAGACAGGAAGTACAGGCCCGAGGCCAGGTTGCCGGTGTACTCCTTGAGCGCGCCAATCACGAACGGGCCGATGTAGCCGCCCAGGTTGCCCACCGAGTTGATCAGGGCAATCCCCGCCGCCGCACTGGCGCCGGCAAAGAACCGGCCGGGCAAGGTCCAGAACACCGCAGTGCAGGAAAACAGCGCAAACGCCACCAGGCACAACGCCGCCAGTTGCAGCACCGGCACCGACAGCCAGGCACTGAGGAACAGGCCCAGCGCGCCCAGCACATAAAGTACCGCCAGGTGGCCGTAGCGATCATTCAAACGGTCGGAACTACGCGGAATGATCAGCAGGCCGATGATCCCGAAAATGTACGGCACCGAAGACACGAAGCCGGTCACCAGGTCGCTGCCGCCGAACTGCTTGATCAGGGTCGGCAGCCACAGGCCCAGGCCATAGATGCTCAGGGTCACCGGCAGGTAGAACAGCGCCAGCAACAGCACACGCTTGTCCTTGAGGGCGTGCAACGGGTTGCCATGACGGGTCTGGCCGTACTGCTCCAGGTCCTTTTTCAGCTCGCCGGCCAACCAGTCTTTTTCAGCCTGATCCATCCACTTCACCTGTTGCGGGCCGTCCGGCAGCCAGCGCAACGTCGGCCAGGTCAGCAGGATCGCCGGGGCGCCGATGACGATGAACAGCCACTGCCAGCCATGCAGCCCCAGCACGCCGTCCATGCCGAGCAAGCCACCGGACACCGGACCGGTAATCATCATCGCGATTGGTTGCGACAGGATGAACAGCCCGAGGATCTTGCCGCGATGGCGCACCGGGAACCATTGGGTGATGTAGTACAGAACGCCCGGGAAGAACCCGGCTTCCGCCGCACCGAGCAGAAAGCGCATCAGATAGAAGCTGTTCGGTCCCTGGACGAAGGCCATGCCGATGGTGATGGCGCCCCAGGTGACCATGATCCGCGCGAACCAGCGCCGTGCGCCAAAGCGGTCAAGCATCAGGTTGCTGGGGATTTCCAGCAGGAAGTAGCCAATGAAGAACAGCCCCGCGCCCAGACCGTAAGCCGCGTCACCGAGACCGATGTCGGCCCCCATGTGCAATTTGGCGAACCCCACGGCGGAGCGATCCACATAGGCGATCAGGTACAGCAGGATCAGGAAGGGAATCAGTTTCAACGTGATGCGACGGATAAGCCGCAGTTCCTGGCTCATGAGATCGGTCTCCGATTGTTGTTTTTATAGAACCTCGGGGGACGCCTCTCACGGCAAACCGTCAGGGCCATCCCTCCGCTGAAAACGACTATATAGTAATACTAATTAACCAACAACACTTCCAAAGCGACGACTTTGCGCTTATGTTACGCTTTAGCTCGAACAATATAGTCATACAATAAGAGAATCGATCATGTCTGATAAGAAACCCACCCTGCGCTCCGCCCAATGGTTTGGCACCGCCGACAAGAACGGCTTCATGTACCGCAGCTGGATGAAGAATCAGGGCATCGCCGACCATCAGTTCCACGGCAAGCCGATCATCGGCATCTGCAACACCTGGTCGGAACTGACCCCGTGCAACGCGCATTTCCGCCAGATCGCCGAACACGTCAAACGCGGCGTGATCGAGGCCGGAGGCTTCCCGGTGGAATTCCCGGTGTTCTCCAATGGCGAATCCAACCTGCGCCCCACCGCCATGCTCACCCGCAACCTGGCAAGCATGGACGTTGAAGAGGCGATCCGTGGCAACCCGATTGACGGTGTGGTGCTGCTCACCGGTTGCGACAAAACCACCCCGGCCTTGCTGATGGGCGCGGCCAGTTGTGATGTGCCGGCCATCGTCGTCACCGGCGGGCCGATGCTCAACGGCAAGCACAAGGGCAAGGATATCGGTTCGGGCACCGTGGTCTGGCAGTTGAGCGAGCAGGTCAAGGCCGGCACCATCACCATCGATGACTTCCTGGCGGCCGAGGGTGGCATGTCCCGCTCGGCCGGTACCTGCAACACCATGGGCACCGCCTCGACCATGGCCTGCATGGCCGAAGCACTGGGCACTTCCCTGCCCCACAACGCGGCAATTCCGGCGGTCGATGCGCGCCGCTATGTGTTGGCGCACATGTCCGGCATGCGTGCAGTGGAAATGGTTCGCGAAGACTTGAAACTGTCGAAGATCCTGACCAAGGAGGCCTTCGAGAACGCCATTCGGGTCAACGCCGCGATTGGCGGTTCGACCAATGCGGTCATTCACCTCAAAGCCATCGCCGGCCGCATCGGCGTGGAACTGGATCTGGACGACTGGACCCGTATCGGTCGCGGTATGCCGACCATCGTCGACCTGCAACCGTCCGGGCGTTTCCTGATGGAAGAGTTCTACTACGCCGGCGGTTTACCCGCGGTACTGCGCCGCCTGGGTGAAGCCAACCTGATCCCGAACCCCAACGCCTTGACCGTCAACGGCAAGTCGATTGGCGAGAACACCAAGGACGCCCCGATCTACGGCGAAGACGAAGTGATCCGCACACTCGACAATCCAATCCGCGCCGACGGCGGCATCTGCGTGCTGCGCGGCAACCTGGCGCCGCTGGGCGCAGTGCTCAAGCCCTCGGCCGCCACACCGGAGCTCATGCAGCACCGTGGCCGCGCCGTAGTGTTCGAAAACTTCGACATGTACAAGGCACGGATCAACGACCCGGAACTGGACGTTGACGCCAACTCGATCCTGGTGATGAAAAACTGCGGTCCCAAGGGTTATCCGGGCATGGCCGAAGTCGGCAACATGGGCCTGCCGGCCAAGCTGCTGGCCCAGGGCGTAACCGACATGGTGCGCATTTCCGATGCACGCATGAGTGGTACGGCGTACGGCACCGTGGTCTTGCATGTTGCACCGGAAGCGGCGGCTGGCGGACCTTTGGCGGCGGTGAAGGAAGGCGACTGGATCGAGCTCGACTGCGCCAGTGGCCACCTGCACCTGGACATCCCGGATGCCGAACTGGCGGCGCGCATGGCCGACCTGCAACCGCCGCAACAATTGTTGGTCGGTGGCTACCGTCAACTGTACATCGACCATGTGCTGCAGGCGGATCAGGGTTGCGACTTTGACTTCCTGGTCGGTTGCCGCGGGGCTGAGGTACCGCGCCACTCTCACTGACATCCCCCATCCTCCTGTGGGAGCGAGCCTGCTCGCGAAGGCGGTTTATCATTCAACATT
>NZ_JBSVWS010000101.1:0-21699 GCF_054071155.1 Pseudomonas sp. SDO5532_S415
GGGAATGCATTCAACTGTGGGAGCGAGCCTGCTCGCGAAGAGGCCGGATCAGCCAATGCAACATCTGAAGGCTCAGCCCTTCAATTCCTTCAAATGCTTGTACACCGTCGCCCGCCCCATGTTCAGCACATTGGCCACATAGTTCGATGCGCTCTTGCCTTTGAATGCGCCCTCGGCGTGCAGCGCCAACACCAGTTCGCGTTTGTGATCGCGGGTCAGCAGGTTCAGGCTCAGCTGGCGCTCGCGCAGCCAGGCGTGGAGGAAGGTGTTGATCCGCTCCTGCCAGTCATCGCGGAACAGTGAATCCGGTTGCGGGATCAATTTGGTCGGCGACAGGAACAGATCCAGCGCAGCCTTGGCATTCTCGAACAGCGAAATATTCAGATTGATGCACAGCACACCCAGCGGATGACCTTCGCTGTCGCGCAGCACGGTGCTTACGCTGCGAATATTCTGACCATCCCAATTGAGTTTTTCGTACGGCCCGATATTTCGTTCGCTGACATCTTCGCTGAGCATGTCTTCCAGCGACGAGTCATCGCCGATCTCCCGTTTCGACAGGTTGTTGGCGATGTAGTCGACCTTTTGCGTGCGCAGGTCATGCAGCACCACCTCAGCGTGAGGGAAGAACAGCGTAGCGATGGCATCGGCGATCGCCCGAAAGTTATCCAGGGAGGCGTCGTTTTGGGCCGGGTCTTTTTCGGGGGCATTCATACAGTGGGGCTATTCATACGGTGGGGCTCCGGGGCGGCTTCAGTGCCCCGTAGAACGGGGCTCTGAAAGTGTGACGCAATCGTGGAGGCGCGTCACCTGAAGACAATGTCAGCCCAGGCGGGCAGGGGAGAGCATGTCGGCGCTCAGGCCGAAGCGGGTGAGTTGCTCGGGCAGTGCCTCGCCGCGTACCAGGGCGGCGCTGGCCTGACCCATGGCCGGCGACGTCTGGATGCCGTAGCCGCCCTGTGCCGCAACCCAGAACAGTCCCGGCACCTGTGGATCGAAGCCGGACAGCAAGTCGCCGTCGCTGACGAAACTGCGCAGGCCGGCCCAGGTACGGGTCGGGCGGCGGATGGTCAGGGTCGTGGCTTCTTCGATCTGGTAAATGCCCATGGCGATGTCCAGCTCTTCGGGCTGCACGTCGTGGGGTTCCACCGGGTCGGCGTTGGCGGGCGAGCCGAGGAACATCCCGGCGTCGGGTTTCATATAGAAGGATTCGTCGAGGCTGACCAGCATCGGCCAGTGATGGATGTCCACGTCTTCGGGGCCGGCGAAAATGAAGGCCGCGCGACGCTTGGGTTGCAGGCCCAATGGTTTGGCGCCGGCCAGCTCACCGATCTTGTCGGCCCAGGCGCCCGCGGCATTGATGACGACCGGCGCCTTGAAGGTCTGCGTGTTGGTCTGTACCTGCCAGATACCTTCGGCGTCACGGCTCAGGCCCTGTACTTCGCAGTCGGTGTGTACTTCGCCTTTGTTGCGGCGGATGCCGCGCAGGTAACCCTGGTGCAGGGCGTCGGTATCGATGTCGCTGGCGGTCGGGTCGTAGATCGCGCCGTGGACTTTCTCCCGGCGCAGAATCGGCAGGCGAGCGCAGGTTTCTTCGGCGCTGAGCAGTTGCATCTCTGGCACTGTGGCTTTCGCGCTCAGGTATTGGTTTTGTAATTCAGCCGGGTCGCCGCTGAAATCCACAGTCATCTCGCCACGCGGGGTCAGCAACGGGTGTTCGCAGAATCCACTTGGCGGGGCGTCGAAAAAATCGCGGCTGGCCTGGGTCAGGGCGCGAACCTGAGGCGTGCCATAGGCGGCGGTGAATAGCGCGGCGGAGCGACCGGTGGAGTGATAGGCCGGATGGGATTCGCGTTCGAGCACGATCACGCGCCCATGCTGCGACAGCCAGAAACCGGTGGAAGCGCCGGCAATCCCGCCGCCGATGATGATGAAGTCTGCCTGGCTCATGAACGTCTCCTGATCAAGCGTAAATGCCAATGTCGTAGAGATTTTCTGTGGGAGCGAGCCTGCTCGCGAAAGCGTCGGATCAGTCACTATCTATGTTGAATGAAAGATCGTATTCGCGAGCAGGCTCGCTCCCACAGGTGAATTGAGGTGTTAGTGCTGCAGGCGATAGATGGCATTGGCCAGCGCAATGTCTTCCAGGCCCAGGCCGATGGAGCGGAAGAACACGTGGCGGTTGTAGTCGGGGCGCTGCACCTTGTTGCTGAGCAGGTCCGGCAGGTCGCCGACGATCGCGTTTTTATTCCAGCCATGTTGTTCGCCAGCGATCAGCATTTCGCCGGCCGAACCCGGGGTGGTCTGACGATAATCGCAGAACACCTGCATGTCGTTGAGGCTCTGGGGTGGCACTTCGTGGGCGCGCGGGGCGTTGGTGCTGATGGAGGTGATCAGCGCCGGTTTGCTCAAGTCAGACGGGTCGATCACGGGACCTGCGGACGAGGTGCAAAGCATGATCACATCGGCGTCAGCAATGGCCGCTTCGCGAGTGTTCGCCAGGGTCAGGCGCGGGTCGAGGCTTTTCAGCAGGTTTGCGGTTTGCGCATCTTCGCTCAGGCTTGGCGAGTACAGGCTGATGCTCTGCCAGTCGCGCAGGTTTTTCACGTAATGCAAGTGCGCCTGGGCCACTTTGCCGCTGCCGATGATCGCCAGGCGAGTCGCTTTCAGCGGGGCGAGTGCATCGACGGCCACGGCGGTGGTCGCGGCGGTGCGTGCCGTTGTCAGCTCACCGGCATCACAGAGCAGCAGCGGTTGGCCGGTCTGCATCGACATCAGCAAGGTCCAGGCGGTCACCAGCGGCCCTTGTTCGCGCACAATATACGGCGAAGTCTTGACCCCGTACACGCCATCTTCGGCCAGCACACCCAGGTAGTTGATGAAATCGCCGGCCCCCTGTGGAAACTCCACCAGCTGTTGCGCCGGTTGTACCGCTTGCCCGGCAGCCAGGTCGCGGAACAGTTTGCGCAGGATCTGCGGCACGTCGACTTGCGTCAGCAGCTCGCGGGCCTGGGGTTGGGTGATCACGTAAGGGGTGCTGGACATGGTCGGCTCCGGGAGGGGCAGGTAAACTATTTTGTCTATTATGGACTTTTAGATATGTCTAGCAAGCTCTTCACGACGAAAAGACAGACGAAAAAAAAGCGCAGTCCGTTTCCGGCTGCGCCTCTTTCTGCACATCGTCAGTTAGTGACGTTTGCGCTCTACCGCCCGCAATAGATGCGTCGGTGGTGTTTCGCAGCTGATTTTGCGACCCAGCAACGCCTCGATGGACGGTAGCTGGTAGGAGTCGTCTTCGCCGGCGAAACTGATGGACACGCCATCGGCGCCGGCGCGACCGGTACGACCAATGCGGTGCACGTAATCGTCCGGGACTTCCGGCAGGGTGAAGTTGATCACATGGCTGATGCCGTCGATGTGGATGCCGCGACCGGCGACATCGGTGGCCACCAGCACGCGGATCTTGCCTTCGCGGAAACCTTCCAGGGTCTTGATGCGCTTGTGCTGCGGCACGTCGCCGGACAGCTGCGCGGCGTTGATGCCATCGCGCACCAGGCGTTCTTCGATGCGTCGCACTTCATCCTTGCGGTTGGCAAAGACGATGACCCGCTCCCAGCCGTTGTCGTTGACCAGGTTGTAGAGCAGTTTGTATTTGTCGGCACCGGCCACCGCGTAGATGTGCTGCTCGACGTTTTCGCTGGCCACGTTGGTGACTTCGATTTCGACGATCGCCGGGTCAGTGGTCCATTGCTTGGCCAGGTTCATCACGTCTTCGGTGAAAGTCGCGGAGAACAGCAGCGTTTGGCGCTCGCTCTTGGGCGGGGTCTGGCGAATGATCTGGCGCACCTGCGGGATGAATCCCATGTCGAGCATGCGGTCGGCTTCGTCCAGCACCATGACTTCGACCATGTCCAGGTGCACATCGCCGCGCTGGTTGAAGTCCAGCAGGCGGCCGGGGGTGGCCACAAGGATGTCGCAGTGACGGGCTTCGAGGTGTTTGAGCTGCTTGTCGAAGTCCATGCCGCCCACGAACGTCATGACGTTGAGGCCGGTGTATTTGGTCAGGTCCGCCGCATCCTTGGCGATCTGCACCACCAACTCGCGGGTCGGCGCGATGATCAATGCCCGGGGCTCGCCCATGTAGCGCTCTTTCGGCGGCGGGGTTTGCAGCAACTGGGTGATAATCGAAATCAGGAACGCCGCGGTTTTGCCGGTGCCTGTCTGGGCGCGGCCGATGGCGTCTTTGCCGGCGAGGGTGAAGCCCAGCACCTGCGCCTGGATCGGCGTGCAATACGGAAAGCCCAGGTCCTGGATGGCGTGCATCAGTTCCGGAGCAAGTTTGAAATCGTGGAAACGGGTTTTGCCTTCCTGGGGTTCGACGACGAAGTCTTCGAGTTTCCATGGAATGACCGGCGCCTTGGGCTTGGGTTCGCGACGCGGTTTGGCGGGTTTGGGTGCTTCACTGCGCACAGGTTCGGCAACGGTAACGGCGGCAGAAACAGGTTTGGGTTCATGTTTCGGGGCGGCTGCGGGAACGTGGCGGTCGGCCTGGCTGGCGTCGCTGCGATGGCCGTGGGAGTGCGACGGCGCGCTGGGGACTGGCGCGAGTTGCTCAGTCTCGCTTTTACCGAACATTTTCTTGAGTGCTTTGAGCACGGTCATCTCATCAATTGGTTAAGGAATATACGCCGGCCAGTGTAATGCAAGAATCGGGCGCGGCGTAGAGGGATGGATCAAAGGGCGCTTTTAAACAAAAAGAGCAACATAAAGGCTTAACGCAAACGTTCGGCCAGCCAGACCCCGATGTCGCGAATTTCCTCGGGTAACACTTCGTGGCCCATTGGGTATTCCTGCCATGTCACGGTGACACCATGCTGCTTCAGATACTCGTAGGCGGTACGGCCCATCGAATTCTGCACCACGTCATCGTACTGGCCATGCAACGACAGCACAGGAATGCGCTGCTGGCTGGCGGACAATTCAAGTTCATCGCTGAAGGTCGGTGCGTAGGTCGAGAGGGCAAGTACGCCACCCAACGGTCCCTGCCATTTCACAAACGCGGCGTGTAGAGCCACTGCGCCACCCTGGGAAAAACCTGCCAGGAAAATCCGCGAGGCGTCTATTCCAACGGCTCGCTGCACATCGATCAAATGAATGATCCTCTGTGCCGACTCTTCCAGTTGATCGCGGTTGATCGCGCGCGCCGGGCTCATGGCCAATATGTCGTACCAGCTGGGCATCTCGTAGCCACCGTTGATGGTAACGGCGCAGGTCGGGGCCTGAGGCAGAACGAAGCGGGTGGACAACAGCGTTTCCTGCAGTGCCTCGGCGACCGGCAGGAAGTCATATCGATCGGCGCCGAGGCCATGCAGCCAGATGACGCAGGCGTCTGCGGGCTTGACGGGTTCTAGAATCAGGGGCTCGGTCATGGCTGCTCCAAATGTGTGCGTGCGCGCTCATTGAGTGCGGGGCGTGAGTGCGCGTCTGGTTGATCAGTTACGAAGATGTCGCAAGGTTACAAGTTTTGCTATTGACCTGTCGCTTAACTGCTTTGGAAGCCAGTGTGGTACGGGCTTTGCTATAGGGAAGCTGGTACGAAAATCCCACATCTGTCGGTAACACTATCAGGCCATTTTTGGCGGTGGGATAGCAAAAAATCCGGTGATGGATGTTCGCCAGTGGCCGCTACGGGCTTCGCGAACTTGAAAGGGCTACAGCCCGTTCGGCCGATTGGTGAGAAGTGAGTTGTCCATTTTGTGGATTTTCTCCTACTAGACTCATAGCTACGGTCTCTACGTCGGTTGACCCTAAAACAAGCCAACTCGGGTCGACAACGCCTCAAAAGGGTGCGACAGGACTCACGCTCCGACACAACAAGAGCAAAACTGGAGGTTTGAATGAAGATGTTGAAATCCACTCTGGCAATCGTGACTGCAGCCGCAGTTCTCGGTGTCAGCGGGTTCGCTCAGGCGGGTGCAACCCTGGATGGAGTGAAGAAGAAAGGTTTCGTGCAGTGTGGCGTCAGCGATGGCCTGCCAGGCTTCTCGGTTCCGGATTCCACCGGCAAGATCGTGGGTATCGATGCTGACTTCTGCCGCGCCGTCGCCGCTGCCGTGTTCGGCGATGCGACCAAGGTCAAGTTCAGTCAGTTGAACGCCAAGGAGCGTTTCACCGCTCTGCAGTCGGGCGAAATCGACATCCTGTCGCGCAACACCACCATGACCAGCTCCCGTGACGCCGGCATGGGCCTCAAGTTCCCAGGCTTCATTACCTACTACGATGGCATCGGCTTCCTGGTAAACAACAAGCTCGGCGTTAAAAGCGCCAAAGAGCTGGATGGCGCGACCATCTGCATCCAGGCCGGTACCACCACCGAGCTGAACGTTTCCGACTACTTCCGCGGTAACGGTCTGAAATACACCCCGATCACTTTCGACACCTCCGATGAAAGCGCCAAGTCGCTGGAATCCGGTCGTTGCGACGTGCTGACCTCCGACAAGTCCCAACTGTTCGCCCAGCGCAGCAAGCTGGCTTCGCCGAAGGACTACGTGGTTCTGCCGGAAACCATTTCCAAGGAGCCTCTGGGTCCGGTCGTACGTAACGGCGACGACGAGTGGCTGGCCGTGGTGCGCTGGACTGGCTACGCGCTGCTCAACACCGAAGAAGCGGGTATCAGCTCGAAGAACGTCGAAGCCGAAGCCAAGGCCACCAAGAACCCGGATGTCGCTCGTATGCTCGGCGCTGACGGCGAATACGGCAAGGACCTGAAACTGCCGAAAGACTGGGTCGTGCAGATCGTCAAGCAAGTCGGTAACTACGGCGAAATCTTCGAGAAAAACCTCGGCAAGAGCACTCCGCTGGAAATCGACCGCGGGCTGAACGCTCTGTGGAACGCTGGCGGCATTCAATACGCACCACCAGTGCGCTGATGGTTCTATCACCCGGTAGGCCAACTGCCGGGTGATGTTCTGTTCCATTATTTCCGGGGCACTTCATGCAAAATTCAATCGGCGCACCAAAGCAGAGGCTCAGCCTCAGCGATCCAAAAGTGCGTGCGTGGCTCTTCCAGATCATCACCATTGTCGCGGTGGTCTCGATGGGCTGGTACCTGTTCGACAACACGCAGACCAACCTTCAGCACCGGGGCATTACCTCCGGTTTCGACTTTCTGGAGCGCAGTGCCGGATTCGGCATCGCTCAACACCTGATCTCCTACACCGAAGCGGACAGTTATGCCCGTGTGTTCGTGATCGGCCTGCTCAACACGTTGCTGGTGACCTTCATCGGCGTGATCCTGGCGACCATCCTCGGCTTCATCGTCGGCGTGGCCCGACTGTCGAAGAACTGGATCATCGCCAAACTGGCGACGGTGTACGTGGAGGTTTTCCGTAACATCCCGCCACTGTTGCAGATCCTGTTCTGGTACTTCGCGGTGTTCCTGACCATGCCGGGGCCGCGCAACAGCCATAACTTCGGCGACACCTTCTTCGTCAGCAGCCGTGGCCTGAACATGCCGGCCGCGCTGATGGCCGATGGGTTCTGGCCGTTTGTGATCAGCATCGTCGTGGCCATCGTCGCCATCGTGCTGATGACCCGCTGGGCCAACAAGCGTTTCGAAGAAACCGGCGAGCCGTTCCACAAGTTCTGGGTCGGCCTGGCGTTGTTCCTGGTGATCCCGGCGCTGTGCGCCTTGATTTTCGGTGCACCTGTGCACTGGGAAATGCCGCAGCTCAAGGGTTTCAACTTCGTCGGTGGCTGGGTCCTGATCCCGGAACTGCTGGCCCTGACCCTGGCGCTGACGGTGTACACCGCGGCGTTCATCGCCGAGATCGTGCGTTCGGGCATCAAGTCGGTCAGCCACGGCCAGACCGAGGCGGCCCACTCGCTGGGCCTGCGCAATGGCCCGACCCTGCGCAAGGTAATCATCCCGCAAGCCCTGCGCGTGATCATTCCGCCGCTGACCAGCCAATACCTGAACCTGGCGAAAAACTCCTCGCTGGCGGCCGGTATCGGTTACCCGGAAATGGTGTCGCTGTTCGCCGGGACCGTGCTGAACCAGACCGGGCAGGCGATCGAGGTGATTGCGATCACCATGAGTGTGTACCTGGCGATCAGTATCAGCATTTCCCTGCTGATGAACTGGTACAACAAGCGCATTGCGCTGATCGAGCGGTAAGGAAAAGCGCATGAGTACTCATACTTTCAAACCTGACATGCCACCTCCGAGCCGCAGCATCGGCGTCGTGGCGTGGATGCGCGCGAACATGTTCTCCAGCTGGCTCAATACCCTGCTGACCCTGTTTGCGTTCTACCTCATCTATCTGGTGGTTCCGCCGATCCTGCAGTGGGCGATCCTCGACGCCAACTGGGTCGGCACCTCCCAGGCCGACTGCACCAAGGACGGCGCTTGCTGGGTGTTCATCCAGCAGCGTTTCGGCCAGTTCATGTACGGCTATTACCCGGTGGACATGCGCTGGCGCGTGGACTTGACCGTGTGGCTGGCGGTCATTGGCGTGGCACCCTTGTTCATCTCGCGCTTCCAGCGCAAAGCCGTTTACGGGCTGAGCTTCCTGGTGCTGTACCCGATCATTGCCTGGTGCCTGCTGCATGGCGGCGTTTTCGGCCTGACCCAGGTGTCGACCAGCCAATGGGGCGGCCTGATGCTGACCCTGGTGATCGCCACCGTCGGCATTGCCGGTGCGCTGCCCCTGGGGATTGTCCTGGCCCTGGGCCGTCGTTCGAACATGCCGGCGATTCGTGTGGTCTGCGTGACCTTCATCGAATTCTGGCGCGGCGTGCCGTTGATCACGGTGCTGTTCATGTCCTCGGTGATGCTGCCGCTGTTCCTGCCAGAAGGCATGAACTTCGACAAGCTGCTGCGGGCGCTGATCGGCGTGATCCTGTTCCAGTCGGCCTACGTGGCCGAAGTGGTGCGCGGCGGTCTGCAAGCGATTCCCAAAGGTCAGTACGAAGCGGCCGCGGCGATGGGCCTGGGTTACTGGCGCAGCATGGGCCTGGTGATTCTGCCGCAAGCCCTGAAGCTGGTGATCCCCGGCATCGTCAACACCTTCATTGCGCTGTTCAAGGACACGAGCCTGGTGATCATCATCGGCCTGTTCGACTTGCTCAACAGCGTCAAGCAAGCCGCCGCCGACCCGAAATGGCTGGGCATGGCCACCGAAGGCTATGTGTTCGCCGCCCTGGTGTTCTGGATTTTCTGTTTTGGTATGTCCCGCTATTCCATGCATTTGGAACGCAAGCTGGACACAGGCCACAAGCGCTAAGTCGCTACCTAATTTAGGAAGTTCTCTGATGAGCGAAGCAATCAAACAGCCTGTGAGCCCTGAAGGCATTATTCAGATGCAGGGCGTGAACAAGTGGTACGGCCAGTTCCACGTGTTGAAAGACATCAATCTGAACGTCAAGCAGGGCGAGCGTATCGTGCTGTGCGGCCCGTCGGGTTCCGGCAAGTCCACCACCATTCGTTGCCTCAACCGTCTGGAAGAGCACCAGCAGGGCCGCATCGTGGTCGATGGCGTGGAGCTGACCAACGACCTCAAGCAGATCGAAGCGATCCGCCGTGAAGTCGGCATGGTGTTCCAGCACTTCAACCTGTTCCCGCACCTGACCATCTTGCAGAACTGCACCCTGGCGCCGATGTGGGTGCGCAAGATGCCCAAGCGCAAGGCCGAGGAAATCGCCATGCATTACCTGGAGCGCGTACGCATTCCAGAGCAGGCGCACAAGTACCCGGGGCAACTGTCCGGTGGTCAGCAACAGCGTGTGGCGATTGCCCGTGCGCTGTGCATGAAGCCGAAAATCATGCTGTTCGACGAACCGACGTCGGCACTCGACCCGGAGATGGTGAAAGAAGTACTCGACACCATGATCGGCCTGGCCGAAGACGGCATGACCATGCTCTGCGTGACCCACGAAATGGGCTTCGCCCGCACCGTGGCCAACCGCGTGATTTTCATGGACAAGGGTGAAATCGTCGAACAGGCCGCGCCGAACGACTTCTTCGACAACCCGCAGAATGATCGGACCAAGTTGTTCCTGAGCCAGATTTTGCATTGATGCCAGGCTGACTCGTAAAAACAAACCCGGCCTTGTGCCGGGTTTGTTTTTATACTTTCGGGGGCTTAGGAAACCGTGACCGTTTCATAATCCTTGTGCTCGGTATATTTGAACCCGCCCCGCAAATCCGCACCTTCGCCC
This sequence comes from Pseudomonas sp. SDO5532_S415, assembly GCF_054071155.1. NCBI lineage: Bacteria > Pseudomonadati > Pseudomonadota > Gammaproteobacteria > Pseudomonadales > Pseudomonadaceae > Pseudomonas > Pseudomonas sp. SDO5532_S415. The sequence goes on from NZ_JBSVWS010000101.1 coordinate 10,219, forward strand.
AGGACTTTCGCATCGGCAAGCAAATGCGGATAGCGATCAAGCAGGCGCATCAGCAGCATCAACGCCTTCGGCGGAAGTACTTCACCGCGTTCGTACCGTGAAAACGCGTTGTGCCCGCCACCTGACAGGAGTTGCACCGTTTCTTTTTGCGTAAGGTGCAGCTTGCGACGGATGCGTTTCATCTCGGCGCCGATCATTTGCCTGGCAGCGATGACCAGCGCATCACCTGCTTCGCCATAACGCTCTGCGCTATCGGGGTCCCACTCGACTTCCCCGCACTGCTGGCATTCCCAGCCAGAAAGATCATCGACACGGCGCTCCATGCCTTTGACACTCAAGGTTTCGCCGCGCCCCTCGAAATGCCTCATTCCCTCACGTGCACCGCAGCTGAAACATTGCTGGGTTTTCATGGGTTTTTCTCCTTGAAGGATATTACCGGTGGGCCGCCGGCAGGGCGCTATGTCACCTTGATGTAAATCTCCAGATCTTGTGAGTTTATGTGATACACGTCCTGCCACACTCGATGATCCTCATAGGTGGTCATAGATTTGTACAACATCTTTTTCTGCAACTCGAAGACGATCTCTTGCATCTCTTTGAGACTGAAGCCCAGATCCAGTCCGGTTTTCTCTGCGCTCTTGGTGAATGCTTTTCTTCCAAGCCGCCTGACATCTGCCTTGATCAGTGCCAAGTCATAATGGGGTGTGTTCTTTTCCATAAGAAACCCTGACCCTATCCATGAAATTACCCTTAAAGGGTAATTTTGACTAATCGAAAATCCCGCTCCTTTCCCTCCCACTGACCGTAGGCTGTTGCTGTCCTACATGGATCTGACTAACATGTCAGAAAATTCATCCTATGATTGGATGAAAGGGCGAATCCTATGTCAGACATTTCTCCATTAGTGAAACGATCCCTGGTCGATCAGGCCCTGGATCAGTTGCGTCAGCGCATTAATCAGGGCGTTTGGGCGGTTGGCCAACGCTTGCCTACCGAACCCGAGCTGTCCGCCGAACTGGGCATCAGCCGCAATACCGTGCGTGAAGCCATGCGGGTACTGGCGTTTTCCGGGTTGATCGAGATCCGCCAGGGCGATGGCAGTTACCTGCGGGCGGTGGTCGATCCGCTGGACACCCTGAAGGTGTTGTCGCAGTGCTCCCTTGAACAGGCCCGCGAAACCCGTCACATCCTCGAGGTTGAAGCCATTGGCCTGGCCGCTTTGCGCCGTACCGATGAAGACCTGGTGGTTTTGCGCGAGGCATTGGGTGTCAGCGGCAGCCACTATCATGGCGACCTCGACACCTATATCGCTTGCGATCTGGTGTTCCACCGGCGCCTGGTGGACGCCGCGCACAACCCGACCCTCAGCGAGTTATATCGCTATTTCTCCAGTGTCGTCGGCGCTCAGCTGCGGCACTGCCTGAACATCACCCCGCGCCGCCAGGAAGTGTTCGACCTGCATATCGAACTGCTCGAAGCGGTCGAGCAGCGCGACCCGGAACGGGCCAAAGCTATATCGAGGCAGTTGATCAATGAACCTTGAAACCGATAACGCCAGCCGTCACCTTCCACAATCCAAACGCGCGGCGGAGCTTGAAGAGCTACTGATTGATGCCGAGGCCGATGACGAACAGGTCCAGCAAAGCCATCCGATCCTGCGCCGTCCATGGTTGCTGCTGCTGGGCCTGATTCTGGTCGCGCTGAACCTGCGTCCAGCGTTGTCGAGCATGGCGCCAATGCTCAGCGAGGTGTCGAAAAGCCTCGGATTATCGGCGTCGCAGGCCGGGTTGCTGACGACTCTGCCGGTGCTTTGCCTCGGTTTGTTTGCGCCATTGGCACCGATTCTGGCGCGGCGCTTCGGTGCCGAGCGAGTAGTACTGGGCATCCTGCTGACACTGGCGGGCGGGATCATCCTGCGCAGCTCATTCGGTGAGATTGGTCTGTTCGCCGGCAGTGTGCTGGCCGGTGCCAGCATCGGTGTAATCGGTGTGTTGCTGCCGGGGATCGTCAAACGCGACTTTCCGAAACAGGCCGGGACCATGACCGGCGTCTACACCATGGCCCTGTGTCTGGGCGCGGCGATGGCGGCGGGTGCAACCGTGCCGTTGAGCGAACATTTCGACAAGAGCTGGGCATTGGGCCTCGGTTTCTGGGTGATTCCGGCGCTGGTCGCGGCGCTATTCTGGCTGCCACAAGTCGGTCAGAAACACGGCGCGCATAACGTCGCCTATCGCGTCCGGGGATTGCTGCGCGACCCATTGGCCTGGCAAGTGACCTTGTACATGGGCCTGCAATCGTCCCTGGCCTACATCGTGTTCGGCTGGTTGCCTTCGATCCTGATCGGTCGTGGACTGACCCCGACCCAGGCGGGCCTGGTGCTGTCGGGTTCGGTGATCGTTCAACTGATCAGTTCCCTGGCCGCACCCTGGCTTGCCACCCGTGGCAAGGACCAGCGCCCGGCGATCGTGATCGTCATGGTGATGACCCTCGGTGGTCTGTTCGGTTGCCTCTACGCCCCGATTGAAGGCCTGTGGGGTTGGGCGATCCTGCTTGGTCTGGGGCAGGGCGCGACCTTCAGCCTGGCGCTGACCCTGATCGTACTGCGCTCGCGGGACTCGCATGTCGCGGCCAACCTGTCGAGCATGGCCCAGGGTTTCGGTTACACCCTGGCGTCCATGGGGCCGTTCGCGGTGGGCATCGTGCATGACTTGACCGGCGGCTGGACCGCCGTGGGCTGGATCTTTGGCGTGATTGGCCTCGGCGCCATTGTTGCCGGCCTCGGTGCCGGACGTTCGCTGTACGTTCAGGTGCAAAGCGAAAAAATCTGAATCCTCGTACCACCGGCATTCGGCCCACGAATGCCGGTGGTCTTGTGTGCATTTGCAGACTATCGTGCAGGCAATCTTTCGATGCCGATTTGCACAACAGGGAGTCTGCCCATGAGTGAAGCCCACAGCGCCTTGATCACCCGGTTCTACCAGGCCTTTCAGCGGCTCGATGCCGAGGCCATGAGCGCTTGCTATACCGATGACGTGGTATTCAGTGATCCGGCGTTTGGCGAGCTTCGCGGCCGTGATGCCGGCGATATGTGGCGCATGCTCACCACCCGCGCCAAGGATTTCTCCCTGACCTTCGACAACGTGCGCAGCGACGAGCGCACCGGTGGCGCCCATTGGATCGCGACTTATCTGTTCAGTCAGACCGGCAACACCGTGGTCAACGACATTCAGGCTCGCTTCGTTTTCCGCGACGGCAAGATTTGTGAACATCACGACAGTTTCGATCTGTGGGCCTGGTCCCGGCAGGCCCTGGGTTTCAAAGGCTTGCTACTGGGCTGGACGCCGCTGGTACGCAATGCCGTTCGCGGGCAAGCCCTGAAGGGGCTGAAGGCATTTCAGGCCAGTCGCTGATAAGATTGCGGCTTGTTTCCCTTCAAGCCTTGATCGATCCGTGACTTCCCACAGCGAAAATCCTGTCGACGCTGACTCTCCCGTGAGCAAGCCCTGGTTCGTCTACCTCGTGCGCGCGGCCAATGGTTCGCTCTACTGTGGGATCAGCGATGATCCCGTGCGCCGCTTCGCCAAGCACCAAAGCGGTAAAGGCGCGCGCTTCTTTCTCTCCAGCCCGGCCATGGCGCTGGTCTATACCGAAGCCTGCCGCGACAAAAGCGAAGCGTTGCGTCAGGAACGGTTGATCAAAAAACTCAAGAAGAGCGCCAAGGAGTGTCTGGTGGCCAGTGCTGCTGCCGGCTTATCAATCTGACTGATCGGTTCCCATCAGGCGGATCTGTAGGCTGCCAACCGATTGCGCGCTAAGCTGGAGGCTCATTTTGAGTGCGGCGGAGCCGAGCATGTCCGAGTTGATTCTTCATCATTACCCGACGTCCCCCTTCGCCGAAAAGACCCGACTGTTGTTGGGATTCAAAGGGCTGTCCTGGCGCTCGGTGAAAATCTCGCCAGTGATGCCAAAACCCGATCTCACGGCCCTGACCGGTGGCTACCGCAAGACCCCGGTGTTGCAGATCGGCGCGGATATTTATTGCGATACGGCGTTGATCGCCCGTCGTCTTGATCAGGAAAAAGCCCTCCCGGCATTCTTCCCGGAAGGCCAGGAAATGATCGCCGCAACCTTCGCTGCCTGGGCCGATTCGGTGGTGTTCCAGCATGCGGTCAGCCTGGTGTTTCAACCGGAATCGATCGCTGTTCGTTTTGGCAATTTGCCGCAGGAAGCGATCAAGGCATTTCTGGCAGATCGCGCGGGTTTTTTCAGCGGAGGCAGCGCTACAAAGTTGACGGCCGGGCAAGCGCGGCATCAATGGCCGACGATCATGGCGCGCCTGGAGCAACAGTTACAGCGCGAGGAAGGTGATTACCTGTTTGGCGAGCCGTCGATTGCCGACTTCGCCATGGCGCATCCACTGTGGTTCCTCAAGGCAACACCGGTGACGGCGCCGCTTGTGGATAACTATCCGGCCGTGTCGGCCTGGTTGGCACGGGTGCTGGGTTTCGGCCATGGGGCGCCGAGCGAGATGACTTCGGAAGAGGCGCTGGCAATAGCACGCAACACTACGCCTGCTGCGTTACCGGATGAGCAGTTCATCGATCCGAACGGGTTCGAGGTTGGCCAGCAGGTGGTGATCGCGGCGACTGACTATGGCATCGATCCGGTGGCGGGGGAGTTGATGTTTGCCGGTAGCGAGGAGTTGATCGTGCGTCGCGAGGATGAACGGGGTGGTTGGGTGCATGTGCACTTTCCGCGGCTGGGCTTCCGCATCGAAACTCACTGATTCACCTACAGACACACACACACCTGTGGCGAGGGAGCTTGCTCCCGTTGGGCAGCGGAGCGGCCCCAAAAAAGAGGGACTGCTGCGCACTCCAACGGGAACAAGCTCCCTCGCCACAAGGATTGTGTAAACCTGATTAATTATTTCAGCGCAGCCAGAATCGCATCCGGGTCATACCCGCGAATCAGCGTCCCGTTCACATCAATGAACGGAATCCCGCCACCGCCCAGCGCCTCGTAAGCCTTGCGTGCCTCGGCATCTTTCTCGATATCGAATTCCTTGTACGGAATGCCTTTCTGATCGAGAAAGCGCCGGGTCAGTTTGCAGTAGCCGCACCATTCGGTGGTGTAGAGCACCACATTGGCCGTGGCCTGGGTCTGCTCGGACACCACTTGCGAGGGATTGAACAGCCGCTCGATCTTGCCCCAGTTCTGATAAACCACCACCACCAGCAGGATCAGCAGAACTTTTTTCAGCACGTTACCCAGCATCAGTTGCGGCGCTTGAGCTGGTCGGTGAGCGAGGTCGGCAAGCCCTTGATGATCAGGGTGCCAGCTTCTTCGTCGTACTCGATCTTCGAGCCCAGCAAATGCGCTTCGAAGCTGATCGACAGACCTTCGGCGCGACCGGTGAAGCGGCGGAACTGGTTCAGGGTGCGTTTATCGGCCGGGATCTCCGGCGACAGGCCGTAGTCCTTGTTGCGGATGTGATCGTAGAAGGCTTTCGGACGATCCTCGTCGATCAGTTCCGACAGCTCCTCCAGGCCCATGGGCTCGCCGAGCTTGGCCTGGCTGCTGGCGTAATCCACCAGGGTCTTGGTTTTTTCCCGGGCGGAGTCTTCCGGCAGGTCTTCGCTTTCGACGAAGTCACTGAAGGCCTTGAGCAGGGTGCGGGTTTCGCCCGGGCCATCGACGCCTTCCTGGCAGCCGATGAAGTCGCGGAAGTACTCAGAGACTTTCTTGCCGTTCTTGCCCTTGATGAAGGAAATGTACTGCTTCGATTGCTTGTTGTTCTGCCATTCCGAGACGTTTATGCGCGCCGCCAGATGCAGCTGGCCCAGGTCCAGGTGACGGGACGGGGTTACGTCCAGTTGCTCGGTCACCGCCACGCCTTCGCTGTGGTGCAGCAGGGCGATCGCCAGATAGTCGGTCATGCCTTGCTGATAGTGCGCGAACAGTACGTGGCCACCGACCGAGAGGTTGGATTCTTCCATCAGCTTTTGCAGGTGTTCCACCGCCACGCGGCTGAATGCGGTGAAGTCCTGGCCGCCATCAAGGTATTCCTTCAGCCAGCCGCTGAATGGAAAGGCGCCGGACTCCGGGTGAAACAGACCCCAGGCTTTGCCTTGTTTGGCGTTGTAGCTTTCATTGAGGTCGGCAAGCATGTTCTCGATGGCTGCGGACTCGGCCAATTCAGAGTCGCGAGCGTGGAGAACTGCAGGAGTGCCGTCGGGTTTTTTGTCGATCAGGTGGACGATGCAATGACGGATCGGCATGGGCTTCTCGGCTGGTTGGAGAGAGCGGGGCGGGCTCTCCGAAAAAGCGCTCAGTGTACCGCAACCGCTGCTTTTGGCGCGGTACGAAGGGCAATTGCACGGGGCCCGACAGTGCTTATGCGTTTTTTTGCCGATTTAGAGCAATAAAGCTGACCAAATGGGTAGCTAGAGGCGGATATTTCCCCGTCTCTGTGCTAGTTTTGCCCGGTCTTACGCGAAGTCACTGCGTTAAGCGTGCAGTCAGCAATTGTCAGGTCGAACCAAACCCTGATTTCGGCATCTATAACCCGACTCGTCGCGGTTATCGCCGAGGGTGCCAGATCCAGAAGATCGGGCTCGATGGCTGACACTGCACTCTGCAATCCATATGAATTTGATAGGGAAGGAACACTACATGGCTCTTACTAAAGACCAACTGATCGCCGACATCGCTGAAGCTATCGACGCGCCAAAAACCACCGCGCGTAACGCTCTGGACCAACTGGGCCAAATCGTTGCCGATCAGCTGGAAAACGGCGGCGAAATCACTTTGCCAGGCATCGGCAAACTGAAAGTGACTGAGCGTCCTGCCCGTACCGGTCGTAACCCTTCGACTGGCGCAGCCATCGAAATCCCTGCCAAGAAAGTGATCAAGCTGGTTGTGGCCAAAGGCCTGACCGACGCTGTGAACAAGTAAGACGCAGCGATAAAAAAAACCGTGCGCCGGAGTAATCCGGGCACGGTTTTTTTGTGTCTGCGATTTGGCGATATTCTGCAAGCACCCCTGAACTACTTATGGGAGCGAGCCTGCTCGCGAAGGCGGAGTGTCAGTCACTAAAGAAATCGGCTGATCCACCGCTTTCGCGAGCAGGCTCGCTCCCACAGGGGAGGCTGTGTCGGCTACTAAGCTTTAGCGCGTCCAGCGTTCGCGGCGCCAGATCTGCTGTTCGGACTTGGTCTGGAAGGTCCAGGCAACGAAGCGACTCTGTTTCTGTCCTTGCGACATCTCCACGACCTGGCTTTCCAGTACGCCCGCCTTTTTCAGTGCGGTCTCGATGGCCGGCAGGTTCGAGGCTTTCGACACCAAGGTACTGAACCACAGCACCTTATGCTGGAAGTGAGCGCTTTCGGCGATCAGTTGCGTCACGAAACGCGCTTCACCCCCTTCACACCACAATTCCGCCGACTGACCGCCGAAGTTCAGCACCGGCAGTTTGCGTTTCGGGTCGGCGCGGCCCAGTGCGCGCCATTTGCGTTCGCTGCCCTTGGTGGCTTCGGCCATCGAGGCGTGGAAGGGTGGGTTACACATGGTCAGGTCAAAGCGCTCACCCGGCTCCAGCAAACCGATCAGGATGTGCTTGGGATTGGTTTGCTGGCGCAACTGGATGGCTTTGTTCAAACCGTTGGACTGGACGATGGCTTTAGCCGAGGCCACCGCCGTCGGGTCGATTTCCGAGCCTAGAAAGTGCCAGCGGTAGTCACTGTATCCGATCAACGGATAAACGCAGTTGGCGCCCATACCGATATCGAGGACATTGACCTGCGCACCGCGCGGGATTTTGCCGTCGTTCATGCTGGCCAGCAGGTCAGCCAGGAAGTGCACGTAATCGGCACGGCCCGGCACCGGTGGGCACAGGTAGTCCGTTGGGATGTCCCAATGGGCGATGCCGTAGAAAGCCTTGAGCAGCGCCCGGTTGAACACGCGTACCGCATCCGGGCTGGCGAAGTCGATGCTTTCCTTGCCATACGGATTGATGATCACGAACTTCGCCAGTTCCGGTGTGCTTTTGATCAGCGCCGGGAAGTCGTAGCGACCCTGATGGCGATTGCGCGGATGCAGGCTGGCCTTTTCACGCGGCTCGACGGCTTTGGTCGGGGTCGCGGTTTCAGGCTTCTTGCGCGCAGGTTTGGGTGTGCGGGGGGCGTTCATGGGCGTGGTCGATTCGGGTATGGCTGAAAGTGGCGAGCATTGTCCCACATCCTGCCGTTGTGAACCCCATTGTGAAAATCACTGCATCACCCTGTGGGAGCGAGCCTGCTCGCGAAAGCGGTTTGTCATTCAACATTGATGTTGGCTGATGTGGCCTCTTCGCGAGCAGGCTCGCTCCCACAGGAGGGTGTGGTGTTTTGGGGAAAGGTACGGGCACAAAAAAGGGAGGCCTTTGCGGGCCTCCCTCTTTCATTGCGATTTGCCGTTACAAGCTGGCAATCCGCGCATGCTGCTCCGCCAGTTTGCCCAAGGCTTGTTCAGCCTCGGCCAGTTTGGCGCGTTCCTTGTCGATGACTTCAGCCGGCGCCTTGTCCACGAAGCCAGCGTTGGACAGCTTGCCGCCGACACGCTGCACTTCGCCTTGCAGGCGCTGGATTTCCTTGTCCAGACGCGCCAGTTCCGCACCTTTGTCGATCAGGCCGGCCATCGGCACCAGCACTTGCATCTCGCCAACCAGCGCGGTCGCCGACAGTGGTGCTTCTTCGCCGGTTGCCAGGACGGTGATCGATTCGAGGCGCGCCAGTTTTTTCAGCAGTGCCTCGTTTTCGCTCAGGCGACGTTGATCCTCGGCGCTGACGTTCTTCAGGAACAGCGGCAACGGTTTGCCCGGGCCGATGTTCATTTCGCCACGGATGTTACGCGTGCCGAGCATCAGGCCCTTGAGCCATTCGATGTCATCTTCGGCGGCTTGATCAATGCGCTCTTCGTTGGCCACTGGCCAAGGCTGAAGCATGATCGTCTTGCCTTCGATGCCGGCCAGCGGCGCGATGCGCTGCCAGATTTCTTCGGTGATGAACGGCATGAACGGATGCGCCAGGCGCAGGGCCACTTCCAGCACGCGAACCAAAGTGCGACGGGTGCCGCGCTGGCGCTCAACCGGTGCGTTTTCGTCCCACAGCACAGGTTTGGAGAGCTCCAGGTACCAGTCGCAATACTGGTTCCAGATGAACTCATACAAAGCTTGTGCAGCCAGGTCGAAACGGAACTGGTCGAGCTGACGGGTCACTTCGGCTTCAGTGCGTTGCAGTTGCGAAATGATCCAGCGATCGGCCAGCGACAGCTCGTAGGCTTCGCCGTTCTGGCCGCAGTCTTCGCCCTTGTCCAGCACGTAGCGCGCGGCGTTCCAGATTTTATTGCAGAAGTTGCGATAGCCTTCGACGCGGCCCATGTCGAACTTGATGTCGCGACCGGTGGACGCCAGCGAGCAGAAGGTGAAACGCAGGGCGTCGGTGCCGTAGCTGGCGATGCCGTCGGCGAACTCGTCGCGGGTCTGCTTCTCGATCTTCTTCGCCAGTTTCGGCTGCATCATGCCGGAGGTGCGTTTCTGCACCAGCTCTTCCAGCTCGATGCCGTCGATGATGTCCAGCGGGTCCAGGACGTTGCCCTTGGACTTGGACATCTTCTGGCCCTGGCCATCACGTACCAGGCCGTGCACGTAGACGGTCTTGAACGGCACCTGCGGCGTACCATCCTCGTTCTTGATCAGGTGCATCGTCAACATGATCATCCGGGCAACCCAGAAGAAGATGATGTCGAAACCGGTGACCAGCACATCGGTGGAGTGGAATTTCTTCAGGAATTCGGTCTTTTCCGGCCAGCCCAGGGTGGAGAAGGTCCACAGGCCCGAGCTGAACCAGGTGTCCAGTACGTCGTTGTCCTGCTGCAGGGCAACGTCCGGGCCGAGGTTGTGCTTGGCGCGCACTTCGGCTTCGTCGCGACCGACATAGACTTTGCCCGACTCGTCGTACCAGGCCGGAATCCGGTGGCCCCACCACAGCTGACGGCTGATGCACCAGTCCTGGATGTCGCGCATCCACGAGAAGTACATGTTTTCGTATTGCTTGGGTACGAACTGGATGCGGCCGTCTTCAACGGCGGCAATCGCCGGCTCGGCCAGCGGCTTGGTGGACACGTACCACTGGTCGGTCAGCCACGGCTCGATGATGGTGCCGGAGCGGTCGCCTTTCGGTACTTTCAGGGCGTGATCGTTGACGCTGACCAAGAGGCCGGCCGCATCGAACGCCGCCACGATTTGCTTGCGCGCTTCGAAACGGTCCAGGCCGGCATATTCAGCCGGGATCTTGCCGTCGATGCTTTCGTTCAGCGTGCCGTCGAGGTTGAACACCTGGGCGGCTGGCAGAACGATGGCGTTCTTGTCAAAAATGTTCAGCAGCGGCAGGTTGTGGCGCTTGCCGACTTCGTAGTCGTTGAAATCGTGGGCCGGAGTGATTTTCACGCAGCCGGTGCCGAATTCCGGATCGCAGTAATCGTCGGCGATGATCGGGATGCGGCGGCCGACCAGCGGCAGCTCGACAAATTTGCCGATCAGGGCTTTGTAGCGTTCGTCGTTCGGGTTAACGGCCACGGCGGAGTCGCCGAGCATGGTTTCCGGACGAGTCGTCGCGACGATCAGATAATCGTTGCCTTCAGCGGTCTTCGCGCCGTCGGCCAGCGGGTATTTCAGGTTCCACAGGAATCCTTTTTCGTCGTGGTTTTCCACTTCGAGGTCGGAAATCGCCGTGTGCAGCTTGGTGTCCCAGTTGACCAGACGCTTGCCGCGGTAGATCAAGCCGTCTTCGTGCAGGCGTACGAAGGCTTCCTTGACGGCTTCCGAGAGGCCGTCGTCCATGGTGAAGCGTTCACGGCTCCAGTCGACGGACGAGCCGAGGCGGCGGATCTGACGGCTGATGTTGCCGCCGGACTGATCCTTCCATTCCCAGACTTTCTCGAGGAACTTGTCGCGGCCCAGATCGTGGCGATTCTGACCCTGGGCTTCGAGTTGACGCTCCACCAGCATTTGCGTGGCGATACCGGCGTGGTCGGTGCCCGGCTGCCACAGGGTGTTGCGACCCTGCATGCGACGGAAACGGATCAGGGCGTCCATGATCGCGTTGTTGAAGCCATGCCCCATGTGCAGGCTGCCGGTGACGTTCGGCGGCGGGATCATGATGGTGTAGGACTCGCCCGCGCCTTGCGGGGCGAAGTAATTCTCGGACTCCCAGGTGTTGTACCAGGAGGTTTCAATGGCGTGCGGCTGGTAGGTCTTATCCATGCGCGGCGGGACCCTATTGGCATTTATTCAGGAAAAGCCGATGAGTATAGCGGGGATAAGCTGTTACGCGTAGAGCGAGAGGCCAATGGATAGGGGAAAATTCGCGACGGGCCGGGGGTATGTTTGGCCTGTCCCGACGCCTTCGCGAGCAGGCTCGCTCCCACAGAGGTGTGCAATCA
>NZ_JBSVWS010000102.1:0-21684 GCF_054071155.1 Pseudomonas sp. SDO5532_S415
CGTATCAGTCGACATCAATGTTGCCTGATACACCGCTTTCGCGAGCAGGCTCGCTCCCACAGGGGACTGGGGTTTGCCTCAGAATCTCAGGCCCATCCGCCGCTCATACCCGATCCGCCCCTTGTACGCCTCGCCACTGTCGACATATCCATACTTTGCATACAGCGCGATGGCCGCGGCATTGTCCGCATCCACCGATAACTCCAGCCCCCTGATCTCCGGCCACGCCTGGCGCGCCACTTCGGGCAGCGCTTGCAGGCAGGCTTTGCCATAGCCCTTGCCCTGGAGGCGTTGGTCGACCTGCAAGGCATGCAATGTAGCGCTATGCTCATCGGCCCAGGCCGGCAATACGGGGGGGCGCTTGAGCAGCAGGAAGGCCACGGGGATGTCATCGGCCAGCAGGGCAAAGCCTTTGACGCCGGGGCCGGGGCGGGACAGCAAGGTGTGCAATGCACCGTGAATATCCCCGGAGAACTTGATTTGATCCGGGTGAACTTCAATGGCCTCGACCTGCTGGCGCTGCAGCGCGTTCAGGCTTTCATAAGGCACGAGTAGGGCTGTCACTGGAGTGTCCTTTTTCCATCAAAAATGAGTCTCGGATTCTAGCGAGTCTGGCCGTTTGGATTATTTTTATTTCACCTGTCGATTCGCCGGATCGCCAGACGACTAAGGGTGTCTTCCAATAAAAACCACGGAGAACCACCATGAACGCACAAACCCAGATCCAGAACCTGATCGAGAACTATCGCCAGGCCGTCATCGCCAAGGACGTGGACAAAGTCATGGCCCTGTATGCCGATGACATTGTCTCCTTCGACGCTGTCAAAGCCCTGCAATTCAAGGGCAAACCTGCCTATCGCGCCCATTGGCAGGCCTGCATGGAAATGTGCCCCGGCCCGCACACGTTCGAGTTCCATGAAGTGACCATCGAACCGTCCCAGGAGATCGCATTTGCCCACTGGCTGGCCCATTGCGGCGGCACCAACGAAAAGGGTGAAACCCAGGCCTGCTGGATGCGCGTCACCGCGTGCTATCGGCAGGAGGCCGGGTTGTGGCAGATCGTCCACGAACACTGGTCGGCACCGTTCGACATGACCAGCGGCGCGACCCTGTTCGATCTGCAGCCTTGATCGCCCTGCTGTTGTTCGGCAAGCCGCGCCAGAGTGCCCCTCTGCGACCATAGTTGATCCGTTCGATCAGGAGAGCGCCATGAAATACCTATGTCTGGTCTACAGCGATGAAAACCTGCTGCATTCGCTGCCCGAAAGCCCACAGGATGCGGAATGCATGGCCTACGCCGAGACGATCCAGGGCAGTGGCCGGATGGTCGCCGCCGAGGCGCTGGAGTCGGTGCAGACGGCCACCACCGTGCGCATGCGCAACGGCAAGCTGTCGATCACCGACGGCCCGTTCGCCGAGACCAAGGAACAATTGGCCGGTTTCTACCTGATCGATGCCAGGGATCTGAACGAAGCGATCCAGGTCGCCGGGGACATTCCGGCGGCCCGGGTCGGCTGTGTCGAAGTGCGCCCCGTTCGCCAGTTGAATCCTTAATGCCAGGTCTTTCGGTGCAGGTGCGGGTCGAGCAGATTTATCGCCAGGAGTCGCGACGCATTCTGGCGACGCTGATTCGCCTGCTCGGCGATTTCGACCTCGCCGAAGAGGCCTTGCACGAGGCGTTTTTTGTCGCGGTCGAGCGCTGGCAGCAGGACGGTGTGCCGGACAATCCACGCACCTGGCTGGTATCCACCGGGCGCTTCAAGGCCATCGATGTGTTGCGCCGGCGCGCCCGCTTCGCCGCCTCACGACCGTTGTTGATCGCGCAACTGGAGGCGCTGGAGCAGGCCGACTGGAGTGACGAAGACGTGGAAGACGATCGCTTGCGCCTGATCTTCACCTGTTGTCACCCGGCCTTGGCAGCGGACGCCCAGGTGCCGTTGACCCTGCGGGAAGTCTGCGACCTGACCACCGAAGAAATCGCCCGGGCCTTTCTCTCGGCGCCGGCCACCATCGCCCAGCGCATCGTGCGCGCCAAGGCGAAAATCCGCGACGCGAAAATCCCCTATCAGGTGCCGTCCCTGGCGGAGTTGCCCGAACGCCTCGACAGCGTGTTGCGGGTGATTTACCTGGTGTTCAACGAAGGCTACTCGGCGTCCATCGGCGCGCAAGTGACCCGCGAAGACCTGACCCGCGAAGCGATTCGCCTCGGCCGCTTGTTGATGGAGTTGTTACCGGAACCGGAAGTCATGGGCCTGCTGGCGCTGATGCTGTTGCACGAATCGCGACGGGTGGCCAGAACCTCCGCGAGCGGCGAGTTGATCTTGCTGGATGAGCAGGATCGAGGCTTGTGGGACAGCGAGATGATCGCCGAAGGCTGCGCGCTGGTCGAGCGTGCGCTGAGCACCCGTCGCTTCGGCCCATACTGCCTGCAAGCGGCGATTGCCGCGGTGCATGCCGAAGCGCCATCGGTGGAAGACACCGATTGGGAACAGATCGTCGGCCTGTATGACGTGCTGTTGCGGGCCGTTCCATCGCCGGTGATCGAGTTGAACCGCGCGGCGGCGCTGTCGAAGCGCGATGGGCCGTTGGCGGGGTTGACGCTGGTCGAAGCGATTCTGGCTCGCGGTGAACTGCAGGATTACCACCTGGCGCATTCGGCGCGGGCGGAGTTTTGTCGGCAGTTGGGACGGGTGGAACAGGCGCGGCAAGCGTACGAGCGGGCCTTGGCGTTGACCCGGCAAGAGCCGGAGCGGCGGTTTATCGAGGGGCGGCTCAAGGCGTTGGAGTGATGTGATTTCAAGGCCTTTATCGCGGGCAAGCCACGCTCCCACAGGTTTTTGCATTGGTCACAAAAATTAGAAAGACCACGGTCACTGTGGGAGCGTGGCTTGCCCGCGATAAGGGCCGAAGGACCTTCATTCCAGCATCTTGGCCAACAACCAGCTCCCCGCCGGCCCCGGCGGGTTGAGCCGCGACCACAGTGCATCCACGTAAACGGTTTTCGGCCAGCCGCGCACGTGCAGTTGCTGCAGCGACCCCGGGCCAAATCGCTCCACCAGCCAGCGCGGCAGCGGTGCCCAGCCGAATCCGCCCTGGGCCATTTCCAGCAGCATCAAATAACTCGGCGCCGACCAGACACGGCCCTTCGCCCGGCTTTCATAGGGATTGACGATGGTCGCCAGACGCAATTCCCGGTGCCGTTGCAGCACCTCCTGATCGATGTGTTTCAGCGTGGCCAAGGGATGTTTGGGTGATACGAACAGGGCGATTTCCGTGCGTTCATCCACTGTCGAATTGACCAGGTCTGGCGGATAGCTGTCCTGCATTTCGGCGAAGGCGAGCTGCGCCCGACCGCTTTGTACCAGCGCCACCAGGTCGTCGCATTCGGCGATCAGGCATTCAAGTTCCAGGTCCGGATATCGCTCCTCGAAAGCACTGAGCGACGCTTCGAAGCGGTCGGACTGGTAGGTGTCGGACAGCGCCACGGTCAGCTTCGCCTCGACCCCTTGGGACAACTGACTGGCGCTCATTTCCAGGCGACTGGTGGCGGCCAGGATGTCCTCGGCCCGCTGCAGCATCACATGCCCGGCCGGGGTGAGGGTGGGTTTGCGGCTGCTGCGGTCGAACAGCGTCAGGTTCAGGTCGATTTCCAGGCTGGCCACCGCCGCACTGATGGTTGACTGACTGCGCCCCAGTTTGCGCGCCGCGGCGGAAAAAGAACCCTGCGTCGCTGCCTGAACGAACGCCTGCAACACTTCCTGGGACGCCATGAACTATCGCCTTGATCGATGGTTATTGGTTATGAAGTATCGGTGTGATGTTGGACCATGGCAACCATCGTTACTCAGGAGTCAGGTCATGAGCACCCACAAATCCATCACTGAACGTATTTTCCAGGCCGTCGGTTTCGAACTGTTGGCCATCCTGATCTGTACGCCTTTGCTGGCGTGGATCATGGACAAGCCGATGGTGGAAATGGGCGTCGTCACCGTCGTCATTGCTGCCCTGGCCCTGGCCTGGAACGTGGTGTTCAACGGCCTGTTCGACCGAGTGCTCAAGCGCTTGGCCATTGCGCACAACGCCTGGGTTCGGGTGGTGCATGCGCTGTTGTTCGAAGGCGGGCTGGTGGCGCTTGGCGTACCGCTGATTGCCTGGTGGCTGAACATCAGTCTGTGGCAGGCGTTCCTGCTCGACATCGGGGTGCTGCTGTTTTTCCTGCCGTACACCTACGTTTATCACTGGGTGTATGACGTGGTGCGCGAGCGGCTCGTTATGCGTGAGCACAGCCACGCATAACCTGTGGGAGCGAGCCTGCTCGCGAAAGCGGTGTATCAGTCAACACATCGTTGTCTGGCATGCCGCCTTCGCGAGCAGGCTCGCTCCCACAGGATTTCAAACGAGCTTAATAATCCCGCCGCTTACGAAACGCCCAACGCCCCGCTATCACGGTAAAAGTCGCCACCAGCGCCACCAGAATCCAGAACCCTTCCGGATCCTGGGAAAGCGGCACCCCGCCGACGTTCATGCCAAAAAAACCGGCAATGATGTTGATCGGCAACGCCAGCACCGTGACCACGGTCAGGGTGAACAGCGTGCGGTTGCTCTGTTCGTTGAGGTTGGCGGCGATTTCTTCCTGCAACAGCTTGATGCGTTCACCGAGCGCCGTCAGGTCATTGATGATCAGCGCAAACTCCTCGGTGGATTTGCGCAGCTCCTTGACGTCTTCCTTTTGCAGCCACGGCGGCGGGCGGTTGAGCAGCCGCAGCAACGAGCCCGGCTCCAGCGCCAGCAGGCGTTGCAAACGCACCAGCACCCTTCGGTTGGCGCCCAGTTCGGCACGGTTGGTCGATAAGCGCGAGGACAACAACTCGTCTTCGATCTGATCGACGCTCAGGCTGGTCTTGCGCACGATCTGTGTCAGCACTTCGCCCTGATCGCGCAGCAGGTGCACCAGCAATTCCAGGGGCGAGCGAAAGCACTCGCCGGCCTTCACCGACGAGCGCAACTTGTCCACCGAGTGCAGCGGTTGCAGGCGCGCACTGATGATCAGGCGGCTGCGCACGCACACCCACAACGTCGACACATCCGAGGAGACCATGCTGCTGAGGTTGAACACCACATCGTTGACCACCGCCAGCAGCGCCGAATCGACATGCTCGATACGCGTCGACCGCGAGCCCTCGTGCAAGGCTTCGAAAAATTCGTCGGGCAATTCCAGATGGCTTTTCATCCAGCGTTCGCACGCGGCATGGGCGAGGTTCAGGTGCAGCCAGAGAAATTGTTCGTCGTCCTGCGGTTGTTGCAGGTATTGCAGCGCCTTGGCCGAGTCGATCTCCCGTCCGCGTTCACCGGGGCGAAAACTGAATCCGTAGAGCAAGCCGAACAGATCCGGATCGCGATGGCTTTGATCGATGCTGTGGTTCATGAGGACTCGCAAGGGGAGGTATCTCCTGTGGGAGCGAGCCTGCTCGCGATGAACGTCAGGGCACCGCGTTTATCCAGTTACGCCGCGTTTTCGTTAACGACCATCGCGAGCAGGCTCGCTCCCACAGGCCGCATCATCGCAAGGCTGTTTGACGGTTTGGTGACGATTGCGTGACCCTGACCGATCACCCAGACGCAAAAAAGCCGCCCGATCGTGAAATCGTGCGGCTTTTTTGTGCGTGTGTTTCAGTCGTCTTTTTTGTTCTTCAGGACTTCGCCGGTGGCGGCATTCAAGTCCACGTCCCACTCAACTTTATTGGCGTCAAGCAACTCGACTTCGTACTCGTAGCCATTGAAGTGGTGATCCAGGTCGCTGTCGGTAATCGTGGCACCCGGGTGCAGCTTCAACACGATCTGGTTCAGTTCTTCCAGCGGCTTGATCTTGCCGTCCTTGACCAGTTGCGGGATTTGGTCGACGGGCACATCGGCCTGGGCCAGACCGGCAGTGAGGGTCAGGGTTGCAGCGGCGAACAGGGCAGTCAACGTTTTCATGAGCTTCTTTCCTTGGGTGAGCTGTTTAAGTGGAATCAGATTAACTGTGGCAACTTAATTCAGCCTTAAATTCCATTTGTCTGGACTAAAGCCATCGCGAGCAGGCTCGCTCCTACAGATTCACGCCAATCCCTGTTGGAGCGAGCCTGCTCGCGAATGCAAACGCCTCGGTCCCGGATCAATACCCGTTGTTCTTCAACACCTGATCAACACTCGCCGCCGGACGTTTATAGAACTTCAACAACTCACTGGTGCGATTGGTAAAGATCCCATCAACCCCCGCATCCATGACCTTCTGAAAATCCACCGCCTCATCGATGGTATAGACGTGCACCAGCAGGCCTTGATCGTGGGTGTACTGGTTCATCCAGGGCTGCACCAGATCCGCGTAACTCTGATCGCCACCCTGGGTCAACGCGGCGGACGGGCCGGTGCCGATCGCACCCAGAGTCTTGGCGTAGTCGACCCAGCGCTGGAATTCGGCTTTGTCCTTCGGTTGCTGCTTGGCGTAGTACGCAGCCTTGTCCTTCTCGCCGGACTCGGCAAACGTCACCTTGGATGCAGGCTCGATATTGCCTTCGCCGACCCATAGCAACAGGATCTTCGGCACTTGCGGCATTTCCTTTTGCAGCAGTTCGAGGCTGCTCTTCTCGAAGGTTTGCAGGATCACCTTGCCTTTACCCTGACCGACAGCCAGCTCGCTTTTCGCCAGTTTCGAACCGGCCGGGCTCAGCCAGCCACGGTCCTGGAGTTTCGCCTTCAGGTCATGCTCGATGCCGGGAAATTGCTGCGGTTCCTTGGTCTCGATGTACAGCCCCGGCTTGTGCCGTGGATTGGCCTGGGCGATGTCGATGATTTCATCAAGGGTCAGGATTTTCAGACCCGTGTAGGCAGGGCGTGCGCGATCCGGGTAGGCGGTGTTGAACCAGCTACCGGCGTCCAGGGTTTTCAGCTCGGCCATCGTGAACGCGTTGGCCGGGCTGTCCTTGCGCTCGGGGAATTTGATCGCGACGTCGGTGGTGCGTTGCAGGTTGTTGTCGTGCAGGGCGAACAGTACGCCGTCCTTGCTGCGTTGCAGGTCGAGTTCCAGGTAATCGGCACCCAGATCACGGGCCAGTTTGTAGGCGGCGGCGGTGGACTCCGGTGCATCGAACGACGCGCCACGGTGGGCGATCACTGCCGGGTGGGGGACGCCCAGTCTTGTAGCCAAAGCAGCGGGGCCAGGCTCGATGGCGGCTTGGGCCTGGAGTTGAACTGTGCCGAGCAGCAAACTCAGCATCAGGGCGCTTTTGGTGAAGGTGGCAGGCATGGTCGAGATCCTTTCGCGATGGTTTTCAAAGACGTCCCTTTTAACAACTGAGCGTTGCCAACGCTATCGCGAGACCGACATAAACCTGTTTAAAGCTGATGTTCGTCAGCGTTTTTGTGCGCTCGTTTGCAGTACCCTTGGCCCCGGCAACTTCCCCGGCAGAGGGAAAACCGCTCGCTCGCCCTGCGTGTAAACCAACGATCACTTTTTGTGGGGTTTACCATGCGCGTCACATCCCAGCTCATTTGCCAGGCTGCCGACCAACTCAAAGGCTTCGTCGGCCTCAATCGCAAGACCGGCCATTACATCGTCCGCTTCAGCGAAGATGCCTTCGGCATGGACGTGGCGGACGACGGCATCATCCCCACCAGCGAATTCGTCTGGGCACCCGGCCCCGAACACATCATGACCCTCAAGCGCGAGTTGATTCAGTTGCTGCTGGATCAGAACATCGACGACAGGATCAACATCAGCGAACCATTGCGGGTGTACATGAACAGGCGGGATGTGCCGGAGATTTCGGCGGTGCGCAGTTTGGTGCGGGGCTGATGGTTTTGGGCTGACTGTACTGGCCTCTTCGCGGGCAAGCTCGCTTCCACAAGGTTGTGCGTTAAACCTGTGGGAGCGGGCTTGCCCGCGAAGACGGCCTGAAAAACACCCAATCAACTACAGACTGAACTCATACGCCCGCTCAACCCGACACACCCGCGTATGACACCGGGCATACCAGGTCGACCGCCCCCGCTCACGAATTTCACTGTGCTCGGGATGATGCTTCCAAGCCAGAATCGCCGCCTCGCTGGCCCAGTACGAAACGGTAATCCCCACCCCGTCATCGCCCCGCGCCGACTCCACCCCAAGAAACCCCGGTTGCTCGCGCGCCAACTCCACCATGCGCGCGGCAGCCATGGCGTAACCCTGGTCACCCTCCGTGCGCAGCGAAGTGAATATCACCGCGTAATACGGCGCGGGCGGTGTATTGGCCATCATGAGCGCTGCTCCGTGCAGGCTTCGACCAAGGCTCGTACCAGCGGCGGCAGGATGCCCTTGAGCGCAGCGCGTTCCGGCTGGAACAGCGTGGCAACGAAAAACGGATGCCCTTTGAGCTCCACCGCACGCACGCCTTGCGATTGATCATGGCCGACACCCTGAAGATCATGCCGGAGCAAGGCCTGCTCGAATTGCGGATTCACACCGTAGCGGCAGCGATAGCCCTCACGAATCTCGGACGTTTCATACGCCTTGGCGATCAACGAACCTTCACGCAATTGAATGCTGTCGACAGCCTCCACAAGCGAACACGCCAGGGGTGTGAGCAATGCGCGATCAGCATCGGGCGACGTCTCGCCATGCTCGGCATCCGACCAACCGAGTACGTTGCGCGCATACTCCAGCACCGCGTGTTGAAAGCCGCCGCAGGTGCCGAGGAAAGGTCGTCGTTGTTCGCGGGCAAAGCGAATCGCCCTTAACGCACCGTCCATGCTGCGATAGGGGCTGGCGGGCACACACCAGAAGCCGTCGAACGCCTCGAGTGGCGCGCCGGCGTCGATGCTATCGGTGCCGAGCCAATACCCTTGCACGTTCCGGCCGGTGATTTCGGCGGCCATCCCAAGCGCCACTGGGATAGCCTGGTGGGCGGTGACTTGCGGGTCGTAATCGCCGATCAGGGCAATGCGGATGACGGGGTTTTCCATGAGTGGCCTCTGCGCTTGTTGATTCCTGGCGCCCACTATAAATTGGCGTTCACGCACTCAATATTGGCGTTTATCCAAGTGATCAATGCAGTGACGCACTATCGACTGGACTATCCGGACCTGGCCCTGATCCTTGCGCTGGTGCGCGGTGGCTCTCTAGCCCGGGCCTCGCAGCTGATGAAGGTGGACGTCTCGACGGTGTTCCGGGCCGTGCGTCGGCTGGAAGCCGCATTGGCTCAGCAGTTGTTCGAAAAAAGCCGCGCCGGTTACCTGCCCACCACCTTGGCGCAGTCGTTGGCCGAGCAGGCGGAGCGGGCCGAACAGGCTTTGGACGCGGCGCGCATCGGTGTGGAGCAGGGCGGTGAAGTCATCAGCGGCACTGTGCGCCTGACCTGCACCGATTCGGTCCTGCAAGGTTTGCTGTTGCCGGCGCTGGCGCAGTTCATGCCCAACTACCCGGCGTTGACCCTTGAACTCAGCACGTCCAATGACTTTGCCAACCTCAGCCGCCGCGATGCCGACATCGCCCTGCGCCTGACCCGCACGCCACCGGAGCATTTGGTGGGGCGACGATTGGCGGACATTGCGTTCCGGGTGTGTGCCAGTGAGCGGTATCTGCAATCGGTGGATACCACAGACCTGGCTGCGTTGATGTGGATCGCCCCCGATGACTTCCTGCCTGACCACCCGACGGTGACTTGGCGCCGTCAAGCGCTGCCGGGTGTGATGCCGGGCTATCGCTGCAACAGCATGTTGTCGGTCACAGAGTTGGTGCGAGCCGGGTTGGGCGTGGCGGCGTTGCCGGACTTTTTGATCGGTGATGGATTACAGCCACTGGGCGAGCCGCTACAGGGTTACGACACGGCGCTGTGGCTGTTGACCCGCCCGGATTGTCGCGCCCTGCGATCAGTGGTGACCTTGTTTGATGAGTTGGGGCGTGCGCTGAAGTTGCCGTAAAATTTCAGCGCCAGTTTCATCCTGAAACACATTGCGGTGATCGATTTGGGGCTATCTGCCTGACCGATATTGTCATTTATGGCACCTGATAACAGGCCAGAAACATATCCAGTGCCGACTCCACCACAGAGCCCTGCATCTCGGCCGCCAAGGCGGGCATACCCATGGAAATCTGCGGCCAGAACGCGAAGGACTTGAGCAGGCCCTGGACTTGCTGTGCGGCAAAGTCGGGGGCGACCGCTTTCAAGCGACCATCGGCCTGGGCGGAGCGAATCCACAGGGTCAAACCTTCTTCATGCTCACCCATGCGCGCCACCATGCTCTGCGCACGTTCCGGGGAATGGATGGCCGCCGCAATCGCCACCCGTGCCAGGTCGAGGAAATTGTCATCGCCCAGCATGTGCATCTTTGCCGCCAGTATCGGGCGTAACTGATCGCGTAGCGGCAAGTCTGGGCGGTAGGGCGTTTCCTGCTCTGCCGTCACCCGCGCCCATAATTGATTAAGGATCTCGGCGAACAACTCTTCTTTGCTGGGGAAGTGGTTGTACACCGTGCGCTTCGATACGCCAGCGGTGGCGGCAATCTTGTCCATGCTGGTGATTTCGAAACCGTTGGCCCGAAATTCGGCAATGGCCGCCTGAATGATGGCTTCACGTTTTCGGTCGGTCAGGCGCTGGGGAGCTGTCATAAATGCGGCTTCGGCAGAGTGAAGGGGAAATTACACTCGGTAGTTTACTTGCGATCGGCTTTGATGCAACCTAGAAACTACACTGTGCAGTGTAATGTGTTGTTAATCCTGCACGGTCATAAATAGAGTGTTCGGCTGATGCGTGCGTGCCTTGGCCATTTATCGTCCCAAGCGACGGTTTTTTGGAGTTATTTCAGTCATGGCCAACTCAACTTCCCCGGCGGATATCGCCGACACCTCTGAAGCTTCCCGACAGACACAAGGGCAATACCGCAACCATGCACCGTTCAAGCGCGAGGGCTTTCGCAAGACCCTGCGCATTCTCTGGAACGTGATCTTCCACAAACCGCACGATACACGCCCGAACGCCCCGGTCCCGGTGCAACCCCTGACGCAAGCGGCGCTGATCGCTGCGCCGAACCACAGCATCTATCGCCTCGGACATTCCACGGTATTGCTCAAGCTGCGGGACAAGTTCTGGATCACCGACCCGGTCTTCGCCGAGCGCGCCTCGCCGGTGCAGTGGGCCGGACCCAAGCGCTTTCATCAGCCGCCCATCAGCCTCGATCAACTGCCGCCGATTGAAGCGGTGATCCTGTCCCACGATCACTACGATCATCTGGACCATCAGGCGGTGCTGAAGCTAGCCGACAAGACCCGTTATTTCCTGACACCGCTGGGTGTGGGCGACACCCTGATCAAGTGGGGGATCGACGCCAGCAAGGTCCGGCAACTGGACTGGTGGGAAGGCACCGAGGTCGAAGGCATTCGCTTCATCGCCACACCGTCGCAACACTTTTCCGGGCGCGGCCTGTTCGACGGCAACAGCACCCTCTGGGCCTCGTGGGTGATGATCGACGGTGACACGCGCATCTTTTTCAGTGGCGATAGCGGCTACTTCGACGGCTTCAAACGCATCGGCGAGCAATACGGCCCGTTCGACCTGACCCTGATGGAAACCGGCGCCTACAACGTCGAGTGGCCGCACGTGCACATGCAACCTGAACAAACCCTGCAAGCCCACCTTGACCTCAAAGGTCGCTGGCTGTTACCGATCCACAACGGCACCTTCGACCTGTCGATGCACGCCTGGTACGAACCCTTCGACCGTATCCTGGCCCTGGCCTGGGAACGCAGCGTTTCGATCACCACGCCGCAGATGGGTGAGGCTTTCAACCTGAAGCATCCGCAGCGGGGCGGAGCCTGGTGGCTGGAGGTTGGACAGCAGATGTCCGAGATCAACAAAGCGTCGGGTGGGGCGACTACAAACAGAGGCGAACATTCGTACGAGAAGCTGTGAGCCGTGATGACGGACAATTCCGGCCGCTTCTGTAGGCTGAAAAGCGGGTGAAATCATTCATCCGCCATCAGTCAGAAGGATTTTTACATGGACGTAACGTTAAACGGCTGCATGAAGCGGCTGGCCGGAATTGCCCTGTTTTCAATGGCGGCGGGCGTCGCCAGCGCCAGTGCGCAGACCTCCGCGCCCGAAACCGGGTTGGAGTACTTGAGTGTCGATGAAATCAGGCAGTGGATGGATCGCGGCCAGCTGAATTCCGTGATGCTGGTCCGGCATCTGTTGGAGCGGATCGACAAGCTGGATAAAAACGGGCCGGCAATCAACGCCATCATCGAACTCAATCCCGATGCCTTGGTGATTGCCGAGGCAATGGATCGGGAGCGAAAGGGCGGCTATACCCGAGGTCCATTGCATGGCATTCCGGTGTTGTTGAAGGACAATATCGACACCTCCGATCAAATGCAGACCAGTGCCGGCTCACTGGCCTTGGTCGGGCAACCTGCCGCGCACGACGCCTTTATCGTGCAACGCCTCAGGGCGGCCGGCGCGGTGATTCTTGGAAAAACCAATCTCAGCGAATGGGCACATTTTCGTGACCCCGATCTCCCCAGCGGCTGGAGTGGGCGGGGCGGGCAAACCAAAAATCCGCACGTGCTCAGTGGCGATCCCTGTGGTTCCAGTGCCGGCTCCGCTGCGGCCGTCGCCGCAGGTTTCGCACCCCTGACCGTCGGAACGGAAACGTCTGGCTCGATCAGCTGCCCGGCGTCCATGAATGGTGTGGTGGGCATCAAACCCACGGTGGGACTGTTAAGCCGTAGCGGCATCATCCCGGTGACTCACAAACTGGATACGCCCGGGCCGATGGCGCGCACGGTTCGCGACGCTGCACTCCTGCTGAATGCCATGATGGGCAACGATGTCGCTGATCCGGTCCAGAAGCCGCATAACCTGGAAGCGGTGGACTTCACCACGTTGTTGCGTCCAGACGCGCTGGTCGGACGGCGAATCGGCTACCCCGCGAAATTTGATCGCGGTAATTTGCCGCTTCTGACCGATCCGCAGTTTTCCCAAGCGTTGGAACTTATGCAGGCAGCAGGTGCAACCTTGATCCCCGTGGAGCTGATTGACCCGCTTTCAGAAAAGGTAGGGGAAGCACTGCAAATGGGTCTCAAGCGAGACTTGCCTCGCTACCTGACCACGCGAACCGGTGTTCCTGCCCTGACACTGGAGGATCTACTGCTGTTCAATGCCGGCAGCGTTGAATGTCATAACCAGGACAACTTGATTGCGGCCAGCAAAATTGTCTTTGACGAGCAAACCTACAATCAGCTCTGGCAGAAAATCCAAAGCGAAAACGCCGCAGCCATCGATCAGTTGCTAACAACCCATCAACTGGACGCCCTCGTATCAGACGTCGAATCACCCGCCATGAACGTCGTACCGCTGGCGGGTTATCCCGGCATCATGGTGCCTTCCGGAATAGACGATGACGGCGTGCCCACTTCGGTCTACTTCTTCGGACCTCGCTGGAGCGATGCCAGGTTGCTGGCGTTGGCGTATGGGTATGAACAGGTCTCCCATGCACGGCGGGTACCTGTGTTCAAGCCGTAGCGAAAGGGCGACAACGTGTCCGATCAAGGCAAATTGCGCATCAGGTAAAGACCACTTCAAGTCGGCCCTCTTTTCGTGATCGAGGGGCCGACTTGACCACGATCTGCACGTCACGCCCGAGCAGCAACAGACACTCCATCATCTTGGCTTCACTGATCCCCCGAAACTTCCCACGCAACATCTCGGAAAGCTTGGGTTGCGACAGACCCAAAATTTCTGATGCCTGAACCTGGGTCAAATGGCGAGCCTTGATGATTTCACCGATTTTTGCAGCCAACTGGGATTTGACCCGCATTTCACTGGCGTTGGGCGTTCCGAGGTCTTCGTAGACGTTCCCGCTGCTTTCTTCGATTTCAACCATTTTTAAATCCTTTCGCATAAATCGGTCCTACCAAAAAACGCTGCCTACGCCGTCTTTTGATTTATGCGAAATATACCTATATGGGAATAATCGTCAATCGATGGTTTGGCTCACTCAACCATCGCAAAATCCGCCCGCCCCACCGGATTCGGCGTCGACCCTTTCACATTCATCCCACGCCCCGGCGCAAACCCCGGGAAGAACACCAGCCCCTGCGACTCAAACCGATACGCCAACGCCAACCGCGTGACATCCAGTACCTCGCGCCTGGCCTCGAAACGCTGAATGGCCTCCACCGAAACCCCGGCTTCCCGAGACAATTCCTCCACACTCCAACCCAGCATCGCTCGGGCTTGGGCGCAATGGGCCGGGGTGAATTGGAAAAGGGCGATACGCTCCAGGGTGATTTTCATCGCTTGAGAGGCCATGGTGTTCTCCGGGCTCGAGAGTGTTGATCAAAATATACTGTGTTTTTGTACAGTTGTTTTGAGCACGGATCAAATTGATTTTTTGATTTTTTCTATTCCATGCCTTCCAGCCGGACGGACGGTGACTCCCTTGCCATGCAGGCGCAATGGAGGTTCAACTACTGATCCATCGATTTTGAAGATCGGTGCGGATCGTTTTTTTCGCAACAATCTAATATTCGCCATTCAATTGTTTGCAGGAGGACATCATGTCGATCGCTGAAAGTGACTGGAAGAAGTTCAAGGAGCTACGCAGGATTGCGCTCGATCGTTTTTGTCAGGGCGTTCTGGCCGATGCCAAGGCAATTGCCCAACACGGGGCGCTCTCGGCTCACGCTCGGTATGGCATGCTCTATGGCTTGATTCGGGATCGAAACAAGGACATGTACGATGCCTTTGATGCGAACAGCCAATCCCGTTCCAGTGCACTCAGAGGCTTGGCTTTGATGGTGATGCATGACTTGCTGACCGAGGCGGAGTTATCGACTCTCAGTGAAGACGCACGGGCTTACATCTCGCATGTTGTTCGCCAGCCCTATGAGCTGGAGTGGGTTGATGAGATCGTGCGACAGGACTGAGAACTGCTACCACCAGCCTTCTACCAGAGAACCAGGATGTTGATCTTTAACTGTACCGAAGCCGCCAGCAATTTCTTCAGTCGTGTCCACAAGGGCAAGAAAATCACCCCGGTGGACAAACCACCATCGTCCATTATTGAAGACGATAAGCCTGATGAGTCAGCCGAACAGTGGCTGGTCCACGCCATAACCGTTCAACGCAAGCACGTGCTGTTCGTCATCCATGTGCAAACCCGGTATTGCATGATTTTCGCGGACGCGAAAAAAGCGGATGTCGAAGGTTTTGTCGATCGTTTTGCCGAGCGCTGGATAAACGGCCTGATCCGACATGCGGGCCACCATGACATCCTTCGCTGGGTCGATGACGAGCCAATGATGGAGCGCTTCCAGGAGAGTTGCCGCGAGTACGTGTTCTACAAACGCGGTCATCGCGGTGCGCAAAAACACCTCAACGAAATTGCCTGGGTATTTGAGGATTGTGCCGCCGAATGGGGCACGTTGCCTCCGGATGAATTCGCGGCTGGCCGCTTCGACAGTGATATGAACGACACCCCTCGAGGGAGTAAAGGCCACAAGGACTATTACTTCCCCGATGAAGAAATGATCGTTCACTGGTTACGTCGTTACGGTGGCCTTGATGAGGCTCGCATTCAGGCAGCCCGTGAGCGGCGCATGGAAGTGAAGCGGGAGATATGGGCGCTGCAAGATCAGCTTCGGCAAGCGCATGAGCCATTGCAATAACGCAGACACGGATCATTTGCCGTCCAACCCCGGCGCCTCCCGCACAATAAAGTGATCCAGATTCTCAATGTCGGCACTGAACACCCCGAACGTCTGCTCGGGGTTTTTCTTGCTCGGCACCTGCTTCAACGCCGGCGTCACCCCGTAAAAGAAGCAGTACAACTCGCGCCCACTCTCGATGGCATGCTTGATCTCTTCCAGGAATGCCTTGCGCTTGCGGTAGCTGTCGATCAGCTTCTTGCTCAAGTAAACATTGACCGAATACGGCTTCTTTTCTAACCAGACCTTCTTCTCGAAATCGATGCGAAAGCTCTGGGTGTAGTCCTTGATTTCCTTGACCTTGCCCCAGTAAATCAGCCCCTTATTGTCCTGCAGATACTCGATCTTCTTGAAAAACGCCCCGTAGGTCGCCGCATGCTCACCGATCTTCAGCGGCATGCGCTTAAGCAGCTCCCTGTCCTCGAAATTCGAGACAAAACACTCCACGGGGTGGGCGAAGACACTGGTCTTGTCCGGTGCCGAATCCTGGACTGAAGGCTCGACGCCAGTGTCTGCTGAGGGCGTAATCGCCTCATCCCGCGCAACGTTCACCACCCCCTTCGGACTGTGCGGCTTGCGCACATACTGACGCCGCGTCAGCAACAACTCCGACGGAAAATGCTCCTCACGACCGTCATCCGCTTCCGTACCATCCGCCTCCGACGCGGGCGTCTTCAGGCTCACATAAGGACAACCCTCGACATGCCGCGTACTCGGCAGATTCTTGAAATGCGGCGTGCGCACGTAATTCACGTTCTTGGCATTGAACGTCCCCAACCCATTCGCCACATCGAACGCCAAACGACAGGCATCGTTGGGGCACTGGAAATGCTCCTGGGTGGAATCGAACGCCATGGTCTCGTCGAAATTGAGATCGCGCACGTCATAAATCGACAACTTGTCGTCGAGGCTGAGGCAGTAGGCGAGGTCGAATTTCATGGGGCTCGGGTCCGTGAGAGGGAAGGGTATTAATAGCGGGACGCGAGACCGGTTGCACTCACTGTTTTCAACACACCACAAGGCAGCACACAAAACCTGTGGGAGCGAGCCTGCTCGCGAATCCCAAACTCACAACCGACACCAAGTCGAACACCCACCTGTGGCGAGGGAGCTTGCTCCCGCTGGGTCGCGAAGCGGCCCCAAAACCATCAAACGCACTACATCAGGTAAACCAAGTTGCGCGTATCGGCGACTGCTACGCAGCCGAACGGGACGGTGCGGCGATCCGACAAGCTCCCTCGCCACAGATTTATATACTTGAACAGTGAGTTGGTGCGGCTGCATTCAAGCGTTGCAGCTAAGTTGAAATAGGTATGCTGGGTCATAAATCTTTTTCCCCAACAAGTTCTCCAGAGCTCCAAGCTGCTCGATAGTGAGGTTGTATCCCTCCCATCCTTGTTGGTCAGCGGTCCATCCCATAATCCGTTTTACTTCCTGATCCTTCCCAGTCGGAAGCTCCTCTTCGAAGGCCAGGAGCTCGCTATCTCTGTAAAACGCTTCAATTACATAAATCATGGTTCTACGCTCCTAGTGCTGTCCGCAAGTTTAGTTTGCTTGCCGGTGACCGGATCATATTCTCCGAGATGACGGCCACGTTTGTCGTACATCTCCACAGTGCCGTGCTGCGAGTCCCATTCAAAAATTATCCCTTTTGACGTTTTCCATCGTTTTCGAAGACCACTACTGCCTTTTACAGGGGTCTTACGCTTCGCCCTCGTTGCATTGGGAAAGGCAATGAGCCCACTCGGTGCCGGATAGTATTTGTGGTCAGAAACACTCACCACAACATAAACCGGCCTAACCCCCGACCCCACCGGAAACACAAGAATGAAATCCTTGTACTCAGGCGGATAAATCGGATTCACGATGATGGCGTCAGCCTGCTTCGTCGGCGGAAAAACCCAGATATGCGGCGCCTGCGGGGCAGCCTCCAGTTTGGGAATGCCGAGGATGTCGGAGCCGTCGACGGCTGGGGTCCAGATCAGTTCGACACCTTCACCGAGATCGGCGACGTACTGGCTGCCGCACGAAGCGATCTGCACGACATCGCCCATCTCCCAGTCGCGGTTGTTGCCGGTGTAGAAGCCGTAGCCCTTGAGGCTGCCATCAGCCTGTTGTTCGATTTGCAGGCGCATGCGTGTGCGCGCCTGTTTGAGGGATCGCAGTTGGTCTTCGGAATAGAGGGCGCTGTCGCCCAGAGTGGGTGACCAGAACACGGCGACCAGGCCGGACAATACAGCCGTAGTTGCTGCACCGACTGCGAATGTGGCGCCTATTACCGGGGCGGCTAGGGCAGGAGCGCGAAGTGCCAGTCGCCCGAGACCAAGCGCAACGGTCGAACCACTGATCGTTTCCAGATTCAGCAGCCCGACATCGTCTACCTCACGCGCACCAAGCCAAGCGATTTCGCCGTAATCCTCAAGGCTGTCGGTGGGCACCATCCCCGAGGGATTCGAGTAGTTGATGACCGCGTCCGGCAACTTGCAGGACTTGGCGAAGACGCAGCCCACTTGAACAGCTTCTTGTTCGACCTCGACGATCTGGCGCTTGCGCATGTATGCGTCTTGCCTGGCGAGCATGGCCTCGTAGTCTTGTTGCCGGGCCTCGCGCTCGGCCAGTTCGTTGGCCGTCATGAAGCGGTAGGTGACGTGATGACCGTCACCGGAGGGCGGGTTTCTAACGAGGGGAATGTCCTTGTTGCGAGCCACTGACTGTCCTTGTGCGTTCGTCCATCGGCAGCCCCAGATAAGGGCTGTGCGACGTTAACGAGCGGGACAGTTTGTGGCTGTAGGCCGGTTCTTTAATGACCGTAGGGGGTGTCTCGAATGCTCAGGATGGCAGTACAGAGCTTGTACAGCTCCCCGCTTCTTCAGCTAGCTTGGCTAAATCGGTGGAGGTGCATATGACTGAACGGATACAAGTAAACATGCACGAGGCAAAATCCCAGCTCTCCCGACTTGCTGAGCGTGCAGGGCATTGCAACAAAGTTGTGATTACCAAGGCCGGCAAGCCTTATGTGGATCTACTGCCTCATGTCGATGTACCTCGGGCGCGCAAGCCTGGGCGGTTGAAGGGGAATATTCGGATGTCTGCGGATTTCGACAAGACCCTTGAAGACATCATTGATGGATTCGAGGCCAGTCTGTAACCCCGCCACAGAGATCCTGTTGTCGCGATTCCCAAGAACAACAAGCACTCAAGCCAGGCACCCAGATTGTGGCGAGGGAGCTTGCTCCCGCTGGGCTGCGAAGCAGCCCCAAAAACCACACTAAGCGGAACATCAGGCAAACCCACGCGTGCATCCTGAATGCTTGTACCCAGAAACAAAAAATCCGCTGCCGATTTCTCAAGCAGCGGGTTTTAGTAGTGGCGAGCAGTCAGTACCCACGCATCACTCGTGATGCCTTCCGCCACCAGGACTCATGCCGATTGAAAGGATCATCCGCCAACACACACGGCATATCCCGCAACCGAATCCACGGTTCATCCTGCCAATGCAGCATACTGAGCGACATCTTCGGCCAATCAAGCACACTCAGCGTCGGACGCTCCACCATGCGCGACGGCTGCGCATCACGCAGAGCAGGCACCACCTGATGAGTCAGCCACTCCCGCAGCAATCGGTTCTCGGGGCAGTAGTGATAAATCAACAACGCATACGCGCCTGACTCGCTTACCATCAAGCGCTCCTTCGCAGCGCCATAGACATCGATGAGCATCATTTGCCTCTGGTCTGCATCAAGCTTACGTGTCATGCGCTCATCAAGGTGTTTGCCCATCAGTCGTCCTAAATCATGCGCGCAGAACCACGCCTGGTTCTCCAAAAGAAGAGCGTGCAGGTGGACATGATGACGGGTGAAAAGGGTAGTTCTGAGCGATTCAGGCATGGCGCGCCTCCATGACTGGGAGCACGTGGTTGGGTCTGTGGGTACGGCAATTCACCTTCATCGTGAAGGTCGGATGGTCAGGCATTTCCTTTACCTCTGGCTGCTTTCTTAGGGCATTCGTTAAGGGTGTCGGGAGCTAAGAAACCCACCAGAGACGGGCCGGACATATTCCCCTTTCGGGTCTTGTATTCGCCCACTCCCGACATAACGGGACTTTTTCGCAGACGTAGAGAAACCGCAGACGAAAAAAAGCCGCATGACTGTCGGGTGCGGAGGACCGCTCTGGTTTGTAGAGTTTCTTAGGCTCGAAGCCGAGGGTAGGAGCATCAGGTGGCTCCGTCAACCCACAGTCATTTCATATATTTCTGAACACAAGGATCACTGGACAACGACGAAGAGTGAATTAGACTGGCTGTATATACAGTATTTCATATTTGTAAAATTCCTATCTCTAGCCCTGTCGCGCGTCATCACCCCAAATGCTTGGGAACCCAAGAAATTTCATTTACTTTGAAGTTTCAAGGGCTAGAATGGTGACCATTCGTCACAGCTTTGACCCAGAGGATCTCGGGCTCATGAATCTTTTTGAAACACCATCTTTTGAATCCTTGAGTGAAATGAGTTCGCGCTCCCATGACACAGATACCCATCCAGCCACTGATCTCGCACTGCTTCATAAGCTGCTGGAAATCTATGACCAAGGTCAGCTCGCTGAAATTCTCAACGATGTCAGCCCTACTCACTGGTGTCGTGAAACCATAAATCGCTGGGTCAAAGGTAAAGCTTCACCAAAGCTTTCTCATATCGAATTCACTCGCCTGGAAGCTCTTTTACCCAAGCGTTTGAACCATAAACCTTCGTTTACCTTTATTGATCTTTTTGCCGGTATCGGGGGCATCAGAAAAGGTTTTGAAGCCATCGGTGGCGAATGCCTGTTCACGTCCGAGTGGAACAAATACGCAGTCAAAACCTACAAGGCGAACCATTTTTGCGATCCGGTTCGGCATCGCTTCAATCTGGATATTCGGTCGGTCACTCTTTCGGACAAACCTGAGGTGAATGACGAGGAGGCGTATAAGAATATTGATCGTGAGATCCCTGATCACGATGTCCTGTTGGCAGGTTTTCCATGCCAGCCGTTCTCCCTTGCTGGCGTTTCCAAGAAAAACTCCTTGGGACGCAAACACGGCTTCGAATGTGAAACCCAAGGCACTTTGTTTTTTGATGTGGCCCGGATTATCGCTGCAAAGAGGCCTGCTGCCTTCTTGCTTGAAAACGTGAAAAACCTGAAAAGTCACGACAAGGGCAATACCTTCCGGATCATTTGCGAAGCTCTTGATGAGCTGGGCTACGAAGTTGCCGACGTCAATGCGCCGAAGGGAACAGATCCAAAAGTCATTGATGCACGACACTTCCTGCCACAGCATCGCGAGCGAATCGTGCTGGTAGGTTTCCGTCGGGACCTGAATGTTCACCAAGGTTTCACGCTACGCGATATCAGCAAACTGATACCCAAGCAGCGACCTTGCTTCGGTGATTTGCTTGATAAGGAAGTGGACAGCAAGTACATCCTGACACCAAAGCTTTGGGACTACCTTTATCGGTATGCCGAAAAACACCGCGAGAAAGGCAATGGTTTTGGCTTTGGCTTGACTCGTCCGAATGATGTGGCGCGCACGCTCTCCGCTAGATACCACAAGGATGGATCGGAGATTTTGGTTGACCGCGGTTTTCTGGAAAGCCTGGATTTCAACAGCGAACTGAATCAGATCAATCGGCCGCGTAGACTTACTCCCCATGAGTGCTCACGCTTGATGGGCTTCGACAAGCCTGGCGAAAGCAATTTTGTGATCCCTGTATCTGATACCCAAGCCTACCGTCAATTTGGTAACTCGGTTGCCGTCCCGGTTTTTGAAGCTGTGGCTCGGCTTATGAAAGATCGTATTTTGGCTGCAAAGGAAAAGACTTCTGACACGGAGCGACCACAGTTGGAGTTTGCCCTTCCCGAGTGAGGAGGTACCCTGAACTGGCCTAATGATTTTGGACACTTCAATCGGGCGCTATGATGGCGCCCAA